>JBAIXJ010000154.1:0-11873 GCA_037916645.1 Opitutales bacterium
CCTCTGCTTCCTGATCCCGGGCCGCCATGACGATCTGCGGCCCGGCCACCGCAATTTCTGTGTCGTCTGGTACCGGCCGGCGGCGCCCGAGACGACGCTGCCCGATCTCCTCACCGACGCGAGTGGGCGGCGGCACTTCCTGTCGATTCCGCCCGCCCTGATCCGCCTGGAGATCATCCGGGCGCTCAAGGCCGCCGCCGATGCGACGCTGCCGCCCGCCATTGCCGACATCATCCAGCGTGAGGCGCAGCCCCTGCTGCAGATCATCGTCGATCTCGAGGTGCCGCGGCTCGTGTTCGGCCGGACTGTTCTCCTGGGCGACGCGGCGTTCGTGGCGCGGCCGCACGTGGCCGCCGGCGTGACCAAGGCGGCGCTTGATGCCGCCTGCCTCGTCGATTCGCTTACGGCCGCCGCGGACAACGTGGACGCAGCGCTGGCCCATTACGAGCGCGAGCGGCTGCGGGTCGGCCGCCTGGTCGTCCAGCGCGGCCGCGAACTGGGGGCGTACCTCTCGGCCCAGACCAACCCGGCCGTGCCGGCGGCCGGGGCCGAGCCGGCCCGCACGCCCGAATCCGTCATGCGGGAATACGGCCTGAACAATCTGGGCGGAATCTCGCTGGTGTCGCCGGCCTACCAGGCGTAGCGGGCTTCCCCATTCCCGGCCGTGCCGGCGCCGGCCGGGCGGGGATCGCAGGGAGGCGCGCGGCCGGCACTCCATTTTTGGTTAGGCGCGCGCGGGCCTTTTGGGTGCCGCCGGGCATTGTTTCGCAACCCCGGCGATCATTTAATTCCGCCCATGGGAGTCACGGCTTCGTCGCGCACCGCGGCCGTCAATTCCTGGGGGCGGTTTTTCGCCGGCCCGGGCCTGCACCGATCGCTGGCCGTCGCCTCCGCGCTCGCCGCGTTGGCGCTCCCGGCACGTGCCGCGGACGACACCGATCCCGCGCTGCGCGACGCCCGCGCGGTCGCGGCGCGCCGGCCCGACTTCCTCGTGCTGACGGTCTCCGGCCGGTCCATGCAGCCGTTCTTTGACGGCGGCACGGTGATCGTCGTGCGGAGGATCGATTCCCGCCGGCTGCGCGTCGGGATGATCGCTGTTTACGTCAATCGTTCCGGCAAAACGGTCGTACACCGGGTCGTGGCCGCGGCCGACGGCGGCTGGCGCGTTCAGGGCTACAACAATTCCCGGGCCGACCGCACGATCGTCAACGACCGCAACCTGCTGGGCGTTGTTTACGCCACGTTTCTGCCGCTGGCGTCGGTTCCGCCGCGGATCGCCGGGGCGCGGCCGCCGGAGATTGCGACGGCCCACGCCGCGCCGGCGGAGTAGGGCGCCCGTGTCCGGGAAGCCGTGGCCTTGGGTCGCTCTGGATTTCGCGGCGGAGTCCGGAGGTTCAGTCCGCACGCAGGGCGTCGATCGGATTGACCCGGGCCGCGCGACGCGACGGCAGGAACGTGGCCAGGAGCACGACGGCGAGCATCAGCCCGGCCGTGCCGGCCAGCACCACCAGCGGCAGGCCGCCGATGCCGAAGAGCACGCCCCGCATCGCGTGCGCCGTCAGCCACGCGCCGAGGAGTCCGAGCGCGATTCCGGCGGCCACGAGCCGGCCGCCCAAGGCCAGGAATTGCGCGAGGATCTGCTCCGGCCGCGCGCCCAGCGCCATCCGCACGCCGATCTCCCGCCGGCGCTGGCTGACCGCGTAGGCCAGCACGCCGTAGGTGCCGATCGCGGCCAGCAGCAGCGCCGCCGCGGCGAAGATGCCGGCCAGCACCGCGGGCGAACGCCGCCCCACCAGGGTGTCGTCGATCCGCCCCTGCATCGGCTTCAGGTCGTCGACCGGCAGCTCGGGGTCGAGCTGCAGCACGGCCTTCTGCACCATGGGCGCGAGCGCCGCCGGCGGCAGCGTCCCCCGCACGAGCAGGGAGAAGAAGCCCCAGTTCATCTCGCGGTACGGGAAATAGACGGCACCGTGGCCGGCGGTCTCGGCGAGCCCCTCCTGCTTGGCGCTGGCGACGACGCCGACGACAGTGGACGCGTTCTTGTCGTCAACCTTGATGTCCTGCGCCAGCCGGCGGCCGATCGGGTCCGCCCCGGGCCAGTAGCGTTCGGCGAACGCCTGGTCCACCACGCAGACCCGCTGTTCCCGGTGGTTGTCCGCGTCCTCCAGGAACCGGCCGCGCAGAAGCGGGATCCGCATCAGCGGCCAATAATCGCCCGTGACGCCGGCCAGGTAGTGCGCCCGCAGCGATTCGCCGGGGGGCACGGCGTAGCCCTCGACGGTGACCACGCTGTCGTTGGTGTTGCCGGCAAAAGGCAGATTGGTGTCGATTGCCGCGTGAGTGACGCCCGGGAGGGCGCGGAGCGCGGGCAGCAGCCGCTCGACAAAGGCGAGGCGCGAGGCCTCGTCCTTGTAGTTCTTCCACGGCAGCGTGATCCGGCCGGTCAGGACGTGGTCGGGATTGAAGCCGGCGGGAACGGCGAGCAGCCGCTGCAGGCTGAGGCCGAGGAGGCCGGCGCCGGCGAGCAGCACGAAGGCGAGGGCGATCTGGGCGACAATGAAGCCGTGGCGCAGACGCTGGGCCGCGCGGCCGGTCGTGCCGCCGCGCGTCTCGGCCTGGAGGGTTGACGCCAGGTTGGTGTGCAGGCTGAACGCGATGATCGGCGCCGCCAGCGCCAGGCCGACCACGACCGCGCCGGCGAGCGACACGGCGGCAAGCCGGGCGTCGAACACGATCGTGCCGCCCAGCGGCAGCTGGTCCGCGCCCAGCACGCGCAGGAACTGAACGCCAATGGCGCCCAGGCCCAGGCCGAGCAGGCCGCCGCCCAGCGCGAGCAGCGTGGTCTCGGCCATGACCTCGGCGGCGATGTGCCGGCGGCCGGCGCCGAGCGCCTGGCGGACGGCCAGCTCCTTCGTCCGCCCGCTGGCGCGGATCAACAGCAGGTTGGCGAGATTGACCGCCCCGATGAGCAGGAGAAAGAGCACGCCGCACTGCAGCAGCAGGAGCGACGGCCGGACCGAACGGACATAGTCGACGTGCAGCGAGCTGACGGTCGTGTGAAAGCCGGCGCTCTTGACGAGAGCGGCGAGCGGATCGTCGGCCAGCTGCCGGGCATTGAAGGCATCGATCTGCGCCTGCGCCTGGGCCACCGTGGCACCCGGCGCCAGCCGCGCGATCATGTTCCAGTTGTTGCTGTGCCGGCGGTCCGGCTTGCGGTCATCCGGGGCGGACGAGGCGGGGCGGAAGAATTGCGCGTCGCTCAGCGGGAAGCGGAAATCCCGCGGCAGCACGCCGATGACGGTGACCGTGAGGCCGTCGTTGAGAAACGTGCGGCCGAGCACATTCGGATCCGCCGCGAACTGGCTGCGCCAGAAACCGTCGGTGAGGACCGCCACCTGGTCGGTGCTGTACGCCAGCTGGTCGTCGGTGAACATCCGGCCCATCGCCAGCGGCACCCCGAGCGTCGCAAAGAACTCCGGCGACACGCGCGCCGTCGCCACGTGATTGGGGGAGCCGGCGCCGCCGACAACAACGCCGGACGGCTGCCAGATCGAGACCGAGGCGAACGCCGCGATGGCGCCGCGCCGCTCGTAGTAGTTGGGCAGGGAGGCGGACGACCGCTCGGCGCCGGCGCCCGGATAGCCGTTGAAGACCGTGACGAGCCGTTCCGCCTCGGGGTACGGCAGGGGGCGCACCAGGATGGCGTCGACCACCGCGAAGATCGCGCAGTTGGCGCCGAGGCAGAGCGCGAGCGTCGCCACGGCCGTGGCGGTGAATCCGGGGGTGCGGGTGAGTTGCCGAATGGCGCGGCGAAACTGGGTGATCATGACGGGTTGCGGCCGGCCCCAAGCGGTCGGTGCCAATGCGGGTCGGGAGGCAGGCGGGCGGCGCGCGTCCAGAGGAAGAACACGCGCGCCCGCGAAAAGTTACAGGGGATCCGCCGGCCCGCGGTCAAAGGAGGATCAAAGGACCGCCTGGAGGAACGGCGCGCCCGGCCGGCGGCCGGAATGCGATTGAACCATGCCCGCAGGGACGCTTGGCTGGGGTGCCATGGCCGACGAGGACCCCACGCGGCGGGCCGACGCGGAGGCCGGGGACGCCCGCTCCGGGCTGGCGCCGGGGCGCACGCTGTTCGGCCGCTATGTCCTCGACACCCGGCTCGGCGCCGGCGGCATGGGCGTGGTGTGGCGGGCCCACGACCGGGAGCTGAACGAATGGGTGGCGCTGAAGTTCCTGCCCGGGATGGTTGCGGCGGATGTGGCCGCGGTCGACGAACTCCGGGAGGAGACGCGCCATGCGCTCCGGCTCACGCACCCGAACATCGTGCGCATCCGCAATTTCGAGCGCGAGCGGGAGGTGGCGGCCGTCGCGATGGAGTTCATCGCGGGCGCGACGCTTTCGGAGCTGCGCCTGCAACAGCCGGGCAAGGTGTTCGCCGTGGACGCGCTGGCGCCGCTGGTGCGCCAGTTATGCGCGGCGCTCGACTACGCGCACGGCCAGGCGAAGATTGTCCACCGCGACCTGAAACCGGCCAACATCCTGGTCACGCGGGATGGCGAGGTGAAGATCACGGACTTTGGCATCGCGCGAAGTCTGGCGGAAAGCGCCACCCGCCTCACCGGCCACCGCGCCGATACGAGCGGGACGCTGCCTTACATGAGCCCGCAGCAGCTTCGGGGTCACAAGCCGCAGGCGACGGACGACCTCTATGCCGTGGGGGCGATGCTGTACGAACTGCTCACGAGCCGGCCGCCGTTCTTCCGGGGCGACGCCGAGAGCCTGCGCCTGCAGATTCTCGAGGAACCGGCGCCGCCGCTTGCGGCGCGGCGCACGGAATTGGAGGTGGCCGGTCCGCCGATCCCGCCGGCGTGGGAGCAGACGATCCTGGCGTGCCTGGCGAAAGACCCGCAGGACCGGCCGCAGTCCGCGGCGGAAGTGGCGCGGCGGCTGGGCGTGGCCGGGGGCGGGGAGGCCGCCGATCGGCGCGGCCGGAGGCCCGCCGCCCCCGGGGCGACGCGCAGGCGCTGGCTCGTGCTCGCGGCGGCCGGCGCCGTGGCGCTCGTCGCGGGAGGAATCTGGTTCTGGCCGCCGGGCGGTTGGGGGCGCGCTTCCGGCGGCGCCCGGGAGGGTCGGGCGTGGACCGTGCCGGGCCTGGCGCTCGAGATGATCTACGTCCGCGCCGGCACGTTCGCGATGGGCAGCGAGAACGGCGACGCCAACGAAAGGCCGGTCACCCGGGTCACGCTCACGCGGGGTTATTGGCTCGGGAAGACCGAGGTCACGCAGGCCCAATGGCAGACCGTGATGGGCACGACGGTCGGGCAGCAGCGGGATATGGCCGGGCCGGGCCTGGAGCTGTCCGGGCAGGGGCCGGACCACCCGATGTACTACGTCAACTGGGACGAGGCGGCGGAGTTCTGTCGCAAGCTGAATGTGCGGGAACGCGCGGCGGGCCGCCTGCCGCCGGGCTATGAGTACGGTCTGCCGACCGAGGCGCAATGGGAGTTCGCCTGCCGGGCGGGAACGACCGGAGATTTTGCGGGCGAGCTGGACGCGATGGGCTGGCACTTCGGGAACGCGGGCAACATGGTCCACCCGGTGGCGCAGAAGCGCCCCAACGCCTGGGGGTTGTTCGACCTGCACGGCAACGTCCGGGAATGGTGCGCGGACCGGTTCGGCAGCTACGCCGGCGGCGAGGCGCGCGACCCGGCGGGTCCGGCCTCGGGGTTCATGCACGTGAGCCGCGGCGGGGGCTGCGATTCCCTGGCGGCGTACTGCCGGTCGGCGGCGCGCTGGATGGATCCGGGCATCCGCTTCTTCAACCAGGGCTTCCGCCTGGCCCTGACGCCGCTGCGCTGAGCGGCAAAGCCCGCGGCTGACGCCGCGTCTTGAGTTTGGGCGGCGCCGGCGCACGATTGGAGGGCAACGCACGGCCCGATCACCACCAACCAGCGAAACGCCTCATGAAGCCATTGCCGATTCTCGCCGCCCTCGCAGCCGCAGCGCTGGCCCCACTGCGCGCCGCCGACACGCTCAACTTCCATGTCATCGACACCGAGGGTGGCAAGGCCGTGATCGTGGTCGCGCCGGGCGGCGAAACGATGCTCGTTGATGCCGGATACCCAACCCCCGACCATCGGGACACAAACCGCATTGTCGCCGCGGCCCACGCCCTGGGGATCAAGCAGTTCGACTATGTTCTGGCCACGCACTACGACCTGGACCACGCCGGCAACATCAGGGACGTCGTCGCCCGGATTCCCGCCGGCACTTTTGTTGATCACGGCACGGTCCTGCCCACCTCGACCGCGCCGGGCCAGCGCGAGGTCTACGAGTCCTATCTCAAGGCGATCGCCGGCCATCCGCGTCTCATCGTTCGTCCGGGCAATCTTATCCCGCTGCCGGGCGTGCGAATCCTCGTGGTCACCGCGGGCGGCGAGGTGTTGACGCAACCGCTGCCGGGCGCGGGCCAGCCGAATCCCTACGTCGGCGACGCCAAGCGTGGTCCGATCGACGCCTACGACAACGCCGGCTCCGTCGGTCTGCTCTATGAATTCGGCCGGTTCCGCCTCCTCGACCTCGCCGACCTCCTGCAACGCATCGAGTACGAGCTCATGGCTCCGGTCAACCGGGTCGGCTCGGTGGACGCGTTCATGGTGAGCCATCACGGCTACAAGGTCTCCAATTCCCTCCTGCTCGTGCACGCGCTTCGCCCGCGGGTCGCGATCATGAACAACGGCCCGCACAAGGGCGGCGACCCGGAGGTCTTCGACGTGCTCCGCGGCTCGCCGGGATTCGGGGACCTTTGGCAGCTGCACGCGTCGCCCGCCGCCGGTGACAGGAATGCGCCGCCCGATTTCATCGCCAATCCCGATGCGGCCTGCCAGGCGAAGGCGATCACGCTCTCCGCGCGCCGCGACGGATCCTTCACCGTCACGAACGAACGGAACAATTTCGCCAAGACCTACCAGCCGTAACCGGCCAGGGCCCGGCTCACGTCGCGGCGGCGAGGGTGCGGCGGAGGCTGTCGCCCTGCGGGCTTCCCCAACCCGTGCACGGGTCCCAGCCCGGACCGGCATCGTAGCCCCCGTTGTTGCCAACGGTGACGTCGCGGCAGAGACCGGCCGCCGAGGCCTGGGTGTAGAGGCCGGGATTGACGAAGCCGATCGGCTGGCCCCGCGCCTGGTTCAACAGCGCGAGGAGACCGGCCCAGAGCGGCGCCACCGCGCTCGTGCCACCGACAACCTCCTCCGCGCCATCGACGCGCACAATGTAGCCGGTGGCGGGATCGGCGTTGCCGGCGACGTCGGGCACGCCGCGGCCTGTCTGGTGGCCCGGGTTGATCGACGGCGGCACATGGGCGGCCTGCTGGAAATCGGGAACGGGGAAGACCGCGCTGATCCCCCCGCCGGTCGCTCCACCGGAAGGGCCGTCGTTCCACACGGTTTCGAGGGTGATCGCGGAGGCTCCCTCCAGGTGGGTCCCGCCGCAGGCGAGGACGTGGGGACTGGAGGCCGGAAAGTCGGCGTGGGCTTTGCCGTCGGGTTTGGGCAGGTCGGACGCACCGTTGTCGCCGGCGGCGACGAGGATCGTGACGCCGAGGGCGGCCGCGTCCTGGCAGACGGAATCGAGGGCCTGGATGGCCTGCGCCGACCATTCCGATTCCGCCGCGCCCCAACTGATGGAGACGACCGATGGGTGGTTGGCGGCGTCATGGATCGCGGTGGACAGACCTTGCAGGAAGCCCTGGTCGGTGTTGGGGGCGAAATAGACGGCGATGCCCGCGCGGGGCGCGACCGCGCCGGCGACCTCGATGTCGAGCATGACCTCGCCGTTGGCATCGCGGGTGGGGCCGTCGGGGGCGTTCGTGGCGCCCAGCACCGACACGGCGGTCACCGCGGGCACCGGGAGTCCGAGCTGCGTGAAATACGTCTGCAGATCCTCCGGACGGTAACCTCCGCCCAGCTCCAGGATGCCGATGTATTGCCCCGTGCCGTCAAGGTCGGCGGGAAACTGGTAGAGGCGTGCCACCTGGACGGGGGTGAGGGCCTGGGGGGCGGTGGGGCGGGGCCGGCGCCGGAAATGCGGCCGGGCTTGGACGCGCGTGTCGAGTCCCAGGACCGCCTCGATCAACGGGGCCACGGGCTCGGGCAGCGAGACCGGCTCGGTGTGGCTGTGAAATCTCCCGCCGGCGTGACGGTAGCGTTTCAAGGCCACGCCGAAGGCGCTGGTGGCCGCCCCCGCGGGGCCGCCCGCCCGCAAGACCCGGCGGGCGGGATCGGTGTGCAGGATCTCCAGTCCATGCTGCTCGAGAAAGACGCGCACGGCCTGGAGATCGTCCGGATGGGCGCCGTGGCGCCCGGCAAACTCGGCGCGGGGAATGATGGCGCCGGTCAGCGGCGGCAGGGGCTGCCGGCGGCGGAGCAGAAGGGTGATCTCGATTCGTTCGTCAACGGCCAGGCGCTCAAGAAACCGGGCGCCGGACGGGAGTTGCCGGCGGCTGCCGGCGAGGGGGACGCGTTGCGGGGTGGGCATGGGAGTGCGCGGGGACGCCGCATAGTCCCGCGACGCCGGTTGAGGTTCCCATCCGTGCGCAGCGGGATGACAGGCGGGTGAACTCTTCGCTGCGATGCGACTTCAGTCCGCCCGTGGCTGGTCCTCGGTGCCGCCAGCCGGCTTGATCGTGGCGGTTCCGGGCTGCCGGCCGGCGACGAAATAGTTGATCACGGTGCCGCGGGCGTCGGTGGCCCGCCAGATGTGGCCCGCGTAGGTCGCCGTCAGGGCCTCCTGGCCCGGACGCAGCGTGAAGTAGGTCCGCGCGTGCCCCCGGTAATCCATCCAGTCGACCCGCACGGTTTCCGCCGTGGCGTTGTGAAAGGTGATCTTCGTCGCCCCGCCGCTGCCGCCGGAAACCCACGCGGTGCGCTGCGCCGGGGCGAACGCCGGGAGTTCGCCGCCGCCCGCCGGGATGTCGGCCTCGGCTGCCTGGCTCGCGCGCTCCGCCGGCGTCAGCAGCCGGTCCGGCCAGTGGAAGGTCGGCGCCCGGGCGACATCGAAGCCGGCCAGATGGGGCGAGGGCGGGGAGCGTTTCGCCGGCGGCACATAACGCCAGGCGCGGTCGCCGAAGGCCTCCGCCAGCAGCGCGGCGAGCCGCGGATCGTAGGTCTTGATCTGCATGCGGGTGCCGACGGCGTTGTGGTCGGCATCGTTGGTGCGGCTGCAGTCAAACCAGCATTGCGCCCCCACGGCCCAGTATTCGCGGTAGTTGGAGCCGGCGTAGGTGCCGCGCCAGAGGCCCGCGCGGATGGCGGCGTCGTAGGCGCCGTGCAGCCGCTGGTCGAAGGAGGGATCGACCCGGTTCATGCCGCGCTCGTGAATGGCGTGGGCGAACTCGTGGACGAGGATGTTCTCCGCGGGATAGGGATTGCCGGGGTAGCCGAGCAGGTTCTCCTCGGCGCAGCTCACCGCCGGCCGGACCTCGGTCGCCCCGAGGCCGCGGGCGCGCCGATCCCAGTAGTCCTTCGGCGTGAGATCGCTGTGCTCGGGAAGGTCGGTCGTCATCTCGGTTGGCGCCATGACCGCAAGGCGCACGTTGTCCCGGGCCATCGCGGCCAGGACCTCGGGGCGCTGGTTGATCATGTTCTCCACGATGTAGTGCGCCTCGAGCAGGGCGTAGTCGGAAGTCTTCGCGGAGGCGACGATCGGCAGGCCGCCGGCGTCGACGTACTTCTGGTAGAACGGCGCGAGCTTGAATTGCGCGCGGACGGCGGGGGGGACGGGGGCGACCCGGACAGGTTCGGCGGCGAAGGCCGGGACGGTCCAGGCGGCGCCGAGGGCGAGCGCCCGGACCAGGGTGGTTCCGTGCATCACGAAGCCTAGCACCGCCCGGCCGGATTTTCCACTCGGCGGCGGCGCGGGCGGAGTCGGACCGCGGGCCGGCTACACCTTGTCGACGATGCGGTCGGCGAGGCCGTAGTCGATGGCCTCCTGGGCGTTCAGGTAGAAGTCGCGGTCCGAGTCGCGGGCGATCTTCTCAATCGGCTGGCCCGAGGCGGTCGCCAGGATCTCGTTCAACTCCACCCGGAGTTTCTCCATTTCCTTCGCCTGGATGTTGATGTCCGTGGCCGGCCCGATGAAGCGGCCCGTGATGAGCGGCTGGTGGATGAGTACGCGGGCGTGCGGGAAGATCAAACGCCGGCCCTTGGCGGCGGCGCACAGGAGCACGGAGCCCATCGACGCGGCCATGCCCGTGACGACGACCGTGACCGGCGACGAAATCAGCTTCATTGTGTCATAGATCGCCATGCCGGCGGTGACGGATCCTCCCGGGGAATTCAGATAGAAGGTGATGTCCTTGCCGGGGGCGGCCGCCTCGAGGTACAGCAGCTTCTCGCAGATCTCCTTGCCGCTCTCGTCGGTCACCGGGCCCCAGAGGAACACCTTCCGGGACTCGAGGAACTTCTTCTGGATCAGGGCGCCGACCGCCTGGGGCAGTTGCGCGGATTTGGCTTCTTCCTCCTGCTCGTCGTCATCGTCGTCCAGACGCGGATCGGGCAGGGGGTTGGCAAAAGTGGGAACGAGGTCGTGCTCGGGCATGATCGGTCAGACTGTGTTCGCCTCGTCCCCCTTGTCCAATGAAAAGGCGCGGGCGGCCGCCGCTCGGATTCAAGGACGCTGGCTCGAAACCTCTTTTCCCTCCGCGGTTTGAGCTGGCGGCGCGCGACAGGAATTGCGATAAGGGCGGGTTACGATGTCCGCGGCTCCTCCATTCCAGCTGGTGGAGATGTCATCGGGCGCAGTTGTCCTCAACTACACCTCGCCCGCCTTCGTCCCCGGATCCGGGGCTACGGCGCGGCCAGCCCGGCAGGAGATATCGCCATGAGCGAGACGGGCCGAGCAGTGTTTCTGAGCCATGCGTCCCGAGGCGGCGGCGCGGCGGACGAATGTCCACGCGATCTAGAAAGGTCCATCGTTCCACCCGCGGCACGACGATCCGCTGTTCGAGGCGCTGATGAACGACCCGGCCAACAACGTGCCGCTGTTTTGCGCCCGGACTGACTGATCCGGGTCGAAAGCCGAATAAGGAAAGCAAGGATTGAACGATGAAAACCGTCCGCTTCCTCCCGCTATTCGCCGCCGCCTTGCTCGTGGCTGGCTGCCAGACGTCGCGACCTGTGACCAATGATGGCCGAGTCACGGTGACATTCGACCAGCCCGACAAATTCACCGACCTGAAGTACTACTATCAAGGGCCCACGGATCAGGGCTACCTCGATGATCTGCGGCACTACATCGAGCAAACCGCTCGGGGTTACCTCGCAGCCGGCCAGCGTCTGGCGGTCAAGATCACCGATGTCGACATGGCGGGCGATTTCTCGCCGGGGCGTTCCAGACAGGGTGGTGTTCGCGTCATCGGTGGGACCTATCCGCCCCGCCTGAGATTCAGCTACGCCGTCACCGACGCTTCCGGCCGGATCGTGAACCAAGGCGAGGAGAACCTCACCGATCCGGGCTACCAGTCGCGTGTCCGGACCGCCGGCGTCAACGATCCCCTGTTCTACGAGAAAGCCCTGTTGGCCGATTGGATGTCGTCCAAGCTGCGCCAGTAATTTGTCCGCCACGGCGAGCGACCACCCGGTCGCATCTCCGCCGCCGCAAGAACCGAATGCAGGCGCCAGTTAAAAAGGGTCCAGGTAAAAAGGGTCAGGACGCCGTCAGGTAAAAAGGGTCAGGACGCGCGTCAGGTAAAAAGGGTCAGGACGCGGGAATTGATATCAGACGTTTCCATAGCTTGTCGGTCGGCTGCAGGTGGCGGCGATAATGGGTGAGGTTCCGACTGAAGGCGGCGGGTTTGCCCAACGTCAGTCGCTCGC
>JBAIXJ010000155.1:0-3523 GCA_037916645.1 Opitutales bacterium
AAATGGCCTGTTTTGAATGGTTTTTGCCTGTTTTTTGGCTTCTTTCTCAAGTCAAGAAGGGCTGCTTAAAAATCCGGGATTGCCATGTGACGTAAACTAATTTTGAACGCCGGACCCCGGAAGTCCAACTAACCAAACCGAACCTAACCGAAACCAAGGCCCCGTCTTGGACCTTAAGCAAATCAAGCAAATCATCGACCTGATGAAACGCTCCGAACTCACCGAGTTCGCGGTGGAGGAAGAGGGTTTCAAACTGAAGATCCGCCGGGGCCACAACGGCACCCCATTGGTCAGCTCCACGGGGGGGATGATCGCCACTTATCCGCCGGTCCTTGAGGCTCAAGCCGCTCCGGCACCGGCGCAACCGCCAGCCTCGGGGGCAGCCGCCCCGGCTGGAGGCGAGAAAGAGGAGCCGGGAATCAGCTTCATCAAGGCTCCGATGGTCGGCACTTTCTACCGGGCTCCTTCTCCGGAAAGCCCGGCGTACGTCGAGGTAAACTCAAAGGTCGTGGAGAACACCGTCGTCTGCATCATTGAAGCCATGAAAATCATGAATGAGATTCAGGCCGAGGTGAAGGGGACGGTGGTCGAAGCCCTCGTTGAGAACGGCCAGCCGGTTGAATACGGCCAACGCTTGTTCAAAATCAAGCAAGGCTGAGACCGGCTTGGCAGTCCCACCGCCGAGCCCGCCTTGGGCGGGATGACGGATGATCGCCGGTGGTGTCGACGCGTATGATCCAGAAAATCCTCATCGCAAACCGCGGCGAAATCGCCCTCCGAATCGTCAGGGCGTGCCGGGAGCTGGGCATCAAGACGCTGGCCGTCTATTCGGAGGCCGACGTCCAGTCGCTGCATGTCCAGCTGGCGGACGAGGCGATCTGTATCGGGGGCCCCAAGAGTACCGAAAGCTACCTGCGCGCCGAGCGCATCATCAGCGCGGCCGAGATCGCCGATGTCGATGCGATCCATCCGGGCTACGGATTCCTCTCGGAGAACAGCAAGTTCGCCGAGCAGTGCGAATCATGTAACATCAAGTTCATCGGCCCCAAGTCTTCGAGCATCAAGATCATGGGGGATAAGGCGGTCGCCAGGGAAACCGTCCGGAAGGCGGGCGTGCCGACCGTGCCCGGTTCCGACGGCCCCATCGAATCCGAGGCATCAGCCGTCAAGATCGGCCGCAAGGTCGGGTATCCCATCATCATCAAGGCGGTGGCCGGCGGGGGCGGGCGGGGCATGCGCATCGCTCACAACGATGTCTCCCTGGCGAAGGAATACCACATCGCCCAGGCAGAGGCGGATAAGGCATTTGGCGATGGGTCCGTCTACATCGAGAAGTACGTGCAGAACCCCCGCCATATCGAATTTCAGATTCTGGCCGACAGCCACGGCAAGGTCATCCATCTCGGAGAGCGCGATTGCTCGGTCCAGCGCCGCCACCAGAAGCTGATTGAGGAGTCGCCGTCGCCGTTTCTTACGTCCGATCTTCGCAAGAAGATCGGCAAGGCGGCCATTCGGGCGGCAGAAGCGGCGCATTACGAGAACGCGGGCACTGTCGAGTTCATCGTCGATTCCCGGGGCGAGTTCTACTTTATCGAGATGAACACCCGCATCCAGGTCGAGCATCCGGTCACTGAGGAGGTCACCGGCCTCGACTTGATCAAGGAGCAGATCCGGATCGCGGCCGGCGAAAAGCTGAATCTCGACCAGAAGGACATTGAGTTCCGCGGCCACGCCATCGAGTGCCGGATCAATGCCGAGGATCCCGCCCGCAACTTCACCCCTTCGCCCGGCACCATCGGACTTTATTATGCTCCTGGCGGCCATGGCGTGCGAGTCGACTCGCACGTTTACAGCGGGTACACGATTCCGCCGTACTACGACTCCCTCATCGGCAAACTGGTGGCCCACGGCAATGATCGCAAGATGGCGCTGGAACGGATGTACCGGGCGCTGAGCGAGTACCTCATCCGTGGGATCAAGACCACGATCCCCCTGCACAAGGCGATCCTGAGCGATCCGGCCTTCATCGCCGGCAAGGCCACCACGGCCTACCTCGAGGAGTTCCTCAGCCGCACGCCGTCGGATCTGTTTTAGGCCCACGCGTCCGTCCCGCCGCGCCGCCAGGGTCAAACGCCGGCATTCTTGGTCCCTGCGCGGCCGGCCCAGATCGCCCCGCCGGTCATCGCGGGCGAACGAGGACCCAATCCGCCCATTCACCCATTCGCCGCGTGCTTGTTCTCCAGGCGGGGCCCACAAAGGCAAACGCCGACTGGATTGACGCGAGTTCGCTGGCGAGAATGCCCCCCAAAACCAGCCAGCCTCCCGGAAGGATCGCCCGGACCAATTTGCGGCGCGCCCCGATCAGCACGTCCGTCTGCAGGTTGGCCAGCACCAATCGCGCCGCGCGGCCTTTCAATCCATCCTTCAGATCCGCGGTGAACAACCGAATCCGACCGGATGTCCTGTTCAGGGCGGCGTTGCGCCGGCTGACCCGGATGGCTTCGGGGTCGTGGTCAAATCCGATCACCGGACCCAGGCCGAGGCGGGCGGCCGAGATGGCCAGGATTCCCGACCCGCACCCCGCATCGACGACGGCCACGCCGCCGCGGCCGGGCGGCGCCATGACCGCGGCAGCCGCCGCGTGCGCGACGAGCCGTTCGCAGCAAAGGCGGGTCGTGGGATGATTGCCGGTTCCGAAGGCCGGTCCGGGGTCAAGCCAGACCACCACGGCGCCGCGCGGCACGCGATAGGTGCTTCGCATCCAGACCGGCACCCAATGCACCCGCCCGTGGTGCCAGGCCCGAAAATGAGTCCGGTAGCTCTCCCGCCATTCGCGATCGGGCAGCCTGCGCACGCTCGCAGGGTGCAGCAGCGACCCAACCTCCAGGGTTGCGGCCAGGCGCCGCCACGCGGCGATGGCCGTCCGCCGCGCGGCGAAAAATCCGACCAGCCACGCGCGCCCCGTCGACCGGTCCTCCCGGATGATCCAGCGCGTCTGTGCCGCCCCGGCGATGGCGGCCTCGATGCCATCAATCCGGTTGCGCCGGACCTCGGCCTTGCATTCGAACAGCCGCATGCGGAACACCTTTATTGCCTTCGCGCTTCGGGCAAACGGAAACCGCCGTTTGCTTCCGGTCCATCCGCGCCGCTGCGACAAACCTGTTGCAGACCGCGCCCGTCAGCCCCTATCCATCTAGGGCATTCCCACCCGCCGCTGCTTTCCGATGAGATTGTGCGCATTCCTGAGGACGGCTGGTGCGACGCTTGGATTGTCTTCGGGCGCCGCCCTGGCCTCGGAGCCGTCATCGTCCGCATCAGATCTGCAGCCCGAACAAGTTCTGGCCCTCACCGAGCGGGTCGCCGACTGGCAACTGGGCCACCCCTCTTCGCACCCGGCCACCGACTGGACCCAGGCGGCATGGTATGCCGGTCTGATGGCGATCACTGACATCTCCAACCATCCGCGATATCTCGATTTCTTGGTGCAAGTCGGCGAAGCCGCCCATTGGGAACTGGCCCCCCG
>JBAIXJ010000156.1:0-13412 GCA_037916645.1 Opitutales bacterium
TCAGGAGGATCAGGCACGCCGCCTGCGCCCGCCTCTCCAGCCGCGCCAGGCGGCCGAGCCACGCCAGGGCGGCGAGGGTTCCGCCGAGAAACAACACCGGCACCAGGCGCACCGCGAATTCGTTGACCCCGAAAACCCGCATCGATCCCGCCAGGGCCCAGTAGAGCAACGGCGGCTTCTCCAAATACGGTCCCCCGTTGAGACGCGGGATCACCCAGTCGCCCCCCGCCAGCATCTCGCGCCCCACCTCGGCGTAGAGCCCCTCATTGTTATCCTGCAGCCCGAAGCTCCGCACGCCACAGAAGGCGACCAGCAGGAACAGCAGACCGGTGATCAGCCAGACGCGACGCGTCGCCGCGTGCCGGGCGAGGCGTGCGCCCACGAGCCGCGTCGCCTCCAAGCGGGCGGAAAAAGAAAAAAGAAACCCCAGCATGTCAGTGATTGATCGTGCTCACCGCCGGCCGCCAGAGATGCGCGGAAGTTGCGGATTTTCAGCCGGGTCGACACGATTCGCACGCCGGCGTTCCCGCCTTCCGCCACCGCGCCACCGGATTCGGTCACGACACCCGCTCAGACGTCACCATAACGCCGGTCGGCGCCCGCGCGCTTCTCCGGCGTGCCTTGCCGGCGGCTCCGCGCCGCCGCGACGAAGCCCAACGGCCGACGGGAGCCGGGCGAGGGTGATGGCGCGGGCTGATGGCGGCGACTACCGCCAGTAGCCGCGGATATAGACGTAGCCGCCACTGCGGCGCTGCCAGTGCGGGCCGACATAATGCCGGTGATACGGCGGTGGCCGCTCCCAGTGCCCGGGCGTCCAGAAGTAACCGCGAGGCCCGTAGACCCAGCAGCCGGAAATCCAGATCATGTCGGGCGCCGGCTGCTCGATGATCACCTCGGTCTGGACCGGCGGCGGAGGCGGCGGCGCCGCCACGACCACATTGCTGGTCGCCGCCTCTTCCGACGTATAGATGGTCCCGTTTCGTTGATCGGCCGCATTGCCGAGGGTGCCTCCCGCCACCGCGCCCGCCAGGCCGCCGATGACCGCCCCGCCCAGAGCATCATGGCTCCGGCTGTTGTTGCCAATGATGGCGCCCGCCAGCACTCCCAGTGCTCCGCCGGTGACCGCACCCTGCTGGGTGTTGGGTCCGGTGCCGACGCACCCAGTCAGGAGCGCGCAGAGTGCGAGCACGCCGATGATTGTATGGTGCATTTTCATGGCGATAATAGTACGCGATTCGTTCCCTTTTGTTCCACCCGGGCGGAGTCTTTACTTTTTCCCCCGCGGCTCCCGCAAGTCGAATGAAGAGCGCATCTTGTCCCGCCGGCGGGTTCCTGGGCGCCGCTGGCGGCCGCGGCTTGAGCGCGGCCCGCCCCGGTGCCAAGCTGGAGCCATGAACCGCCGCGAATTCATCAAATTTACCGCCGTCGGCGCCGGCGCCGCCCTGACCGGGCAGGAGTTGCTGGCAGCGCCCGCGGAACCATCCGCCGCCGCGCCCACGATGATCGGCATGCCGATCAGCATCGCGCCGCTGGCCCGCGGCGACCTCGACGCGCTCTTCGCCGACATGCGGGAACGGGCCGGTGTGAACACGCTGTTTCCCTTCATCTACACCCACGAACCCCACCGCGGCGGCCTTCCGCCCCAAGGTTTCCACGGCGGCAACTTTGGCGTGCCCCACCTGCAATATTACCACGACACGCCGCTGACGTTCGACGACATGCGCGCCCCGGAATTCGGCGACGTCGACGTCCTCGCCCGCATCATCCCCGCCGCCCGCAAGCATGGCATCGCGGTGTATGCCTTCCTCCTCGAGGACAACGTCCGCCCGCCCGCGATTCCGCACTGGGAAACGCTCTACACGGTCGATCACCACGGACGCCGCTCCGAGCGCCAGCCGGGCGGGCCGTGTCACAACAACCCGGCGTACCTGGCGTTCACGCTCGGACTGGTCGAGGACTACGCGCGCTCGTACGAACTGGGCGGGCTCATGTGGGGCTCCGAACGCCAGAGCGGCCTGCTCAACGCGCTCGGGCTCTCCCAAAGCCGGGCCGTGGATCCGGGCCGCGCAACCTGCTTCTGCGAGTTCTGCCAGAAAAAGGGCCGCGAGCTCGGCATCGACGTCGAGCGCGCCCGGCGCGGGTTCGGCGCGATCGAGCAGTTCGTGCGCGCCAGCCGCGCCGGCGAGCGGCCGCGCGACGGGTATTTCACGACGGTCTGGCGGCTCCTGCTCGCGTACCCCGAGGCGCTGGCCTGGGGCAACCTCTGGGTCAGCAGCCGGCATGCCTTCCAGGCGGCGATCTACCAGAAGGTGAAGGCCGTCGCTCCGGCGCTGCCGGTCGGCTTCCACGTCTGGCAGAACATGTCGTTCAGTCCGTTCCAGCGCGCCGAGGAAGACTACGCCACGCTGGGGCAGCATGCGGATTTCCTGCGCCCCGCCCTCTACAACAACGTCGCCGGCGAACGGTTCGTGCAATTCGCGAAGGGCGCCCGCGACACGCTGTTCGGCGATCTGCCGCCCGACGAAACCCTCCAGGTCCTCTATCAGGAATTGAACTACCGCGGCGAAGCGCCCTACGACCGCCTGGCGGCCACGGGGCTGTCGAAGGATTACGTCGAACGGGAGACGCGGCGCGCGGTCGACGGAGTCGCGGGCTCAGCCACGAAGATCTGGCCGGGCGTGGACATCGACGTGCCCGTCGCGGCGGGTTCGGGCCACTGCACGCCCGACAGCGTGGCCGCGGCGGTCCGGGCGGTCTTCCGCGGCGGGGCCCACGGCATCATCCTGTCCCGCAACTACACCGAGATGAAGCCGGCCAACCTGGCCGGCGCGGGCGCCGCACTCCGGGAACTCGGGCGCATCCCACCCTCCGGCTAGCCTTGGTCGGGCGCACCCCGATCGACGCCTCCCGGCCTTGATCCCCGGAGGCCGCGTGGCCGGGCCAATGCCGGTTTGCCATCGGCGCGCGGAAACCGTAACATCGCCGGCTCCGGAACACCATAACCCCGAAGGAGGAGGTTCTAGTCATGGCTATGAAAGTCACCAAAACGGACGTGTGGGCCGTCGAGATTCAGGATCAACCGGGCGGGCTGGCCAAGGTCATGGAGGGAATCGCGGGTGCCGGCGCCAACCTGCAGTGCGTCATCGCGCGCCGCCAGGCCGACAAGCCGGGCACCGGCGTGGCGTTTGTCACGCCGCTCAAGGGCAAGAAGGTGCTGGCCGCCGCTGCCGCCGCCGGCTTCACGGAAACCCAACGGATTGCCACGCTCCGGGTCGAGGGCGTGGATCGCCCGGGCGCCGGAGCGCAGATTGCCAAGGCGGTCGCCGATGCGGGTGTGAACCTGCGCGGTGTTTCCGCCGTGGCCCTGGGCAACAAGTTCGTCAGTTTCCTGGGCTTCGACACCTGGGACGACGCCAACCGGGCGGCGGCCGCGTTGCGGGCGCTGAGCCGGAAGAAATAGCGGCGTCAGATCCTCCATCCGCGGCGGGGCCCCGCCTTCGCCGGCCCACGCGCCGCCGCAGCTGCCGGCGGCGGACGGGCGGGTTCACCGTCGTCGCGGATGCGGCTCGCGGTGCCGCGCGAACGCCGCCGGTGGAGACGCGGGCAAGCCGGGGCGCCCAACGATCGGCCGAATCTCGCGCAGAGCCGGCGCGCCGGTTCAGTTCTTCCAGGGCTTCGGCACGACCTTGTAGCCCTCGGGGGTCTTGCGGAAGGACACGTCGTCGCACTCGAAATACTCGTTGTCCTGGTACCAGACGCTGGTGGCGTCGGCGGGCAGCGTCGGCGTCACCGCCCCGAGCGGAGCCTCGGTCCAGACCACGCCGTCCTGGGTGCGCCGGAAGAACTGGCCGTCCTTGAAAAGGTACTCCGTGTTCCCCACCCAGACGGATTGGTACTCGGGGGCGGGAGGCGGCGGGGGCAGCGCGACCGCGGTGGGAGGATCCACCACCACATAACCCTGCGGCACCGCCTGGTAGTAGACGTCGCCGAAGCGGTAGTAGACCACGCTGTTCACGTAGACACGGGCACAATGCGGCGGCAGGACCCGGATGATCGCTCCGCGCGGCGCGCGGACAACGACGAAGCCGTGGGGGCCGCGCCGATAGAAGACGCCGCGGTGGGTGTAGAAATGATCGCGGCCGACGACGACATCCGCGTAGCCGTGGGGCAGCGGGACGCCGACCGAGAGGCCGATGTCGACATGCGAATCGGCGCGCAGAGCGGGTCCGGTGAGCAGCGCTGCGCCTACCATCGTGGCGAGTGACAAACTCCAAAGGGTGGAATGAATCTTCATGGCTTGGGCCTGGTTCGAAGTTTTATCTGTCAGCGCTGAGAAAGACGCCAAATTCCGCCCGTTGTTTCACCGGCGGCGGGAAATCCGCGATCCCCCTTCATGCCCAGCGGCTTGTCCCCGCCCGCCGCGGCCGTCGAATCTGCCTTGCCGCCCCGCCTGTTCTTGCGCTCAGGATGATCCCGACAACGATAAGGCTTCGTCGCCCTTCCCGTCCCGGCCCCAATGAGACTCGCGCTCCCCCTCTTCGCCGCCGCCGCCCTCCTGGCCGGCTGTTCCACCCTCCAGACCCACCTCGAGCCGAAGACGGATCTGGCACGGCTCACGCACGTCTTCGTCCAGCAGAACCTGAACGACAATCACGGCCTCGACCTCATGATCGTGCGCGAACTGCAAGCCCGCGGCCTGAAGGCCGAGAGCGGGCCGATGACCCTCATGCCGCAGGAGGCCGAGGCCTACTTGACCTATCAGGACCAGTGGCAGGGGGATTTCAGATCCCACCTGTTCGCGCTCGGCCTGACGGTGCGGAACGCCCGCACCGATGCGATCCTGGCGTCGACGAGTTACATCCGTCCGACCTCATTTCTGAGCTCATCCTCCAAGATGGTGCATCTCACGGTCACGGCGCTTTTCAGCCAGAAACCCGCCGCCGCCGAAAAGCCGGCCGAACCGGCGAAGGATCGGCGATGAAGCGCCCACGGGCGCGGCTTTTGCCCATGGCAGGCTCGCGCGCCCGCCCCGGCCCCGGCAACCTTCGGCGGTCCGCCCTCCCCTCCGCCCGATCCGTCCCGCAATGAAATTCGAGCATTTCGCCCTCAATGTTCCCGACGTCCGCGCCATGGGCCGCTGGTACGTCGAACACCTCGGCCTGGTGGTCGCCCGGCGGCGCGAGGATCCGCCGTACACTCATTTTCTGGCCGACGACACCGGCCGCGTCATCGTGGAGTTGTACACCAATCCCAAGGCGCCCATCCCCGACTACCCGGCGCAGCCGCCGCTGGTCTTTCACTTCGCCCTCGTGGCCGCCGATGCGCGGGCCGAATGCCGGCGCCTGACCGCCGCCGGCGCCACGCTCTTTCTCGAGGAGCCCCAGCCCGACGGCTCGATGCTGATCATGATGCGCGATCCGTGGGGCGTGCCGATCCAGCTCTGCCAGCGGGCGAAACCGTTCTGAACGCCGCACCGTCAACAGAGACTTCCGTGTCACGCCTGATGCCCCCTCCGCTTCCCGGGATGCGCCGGGTTGCCCGCCTGGCCCTGGGCCTCGTGGCCTTGCCGCTCCTGTCCCCCGCTCCGGCCTCCGCCGCCGGCGGCGCGTCCCCGGCCCCGGGGCTGCTGTTCTACGTCTCCGGCGACCGGGGCACCACGGCCGATTATTCCGCGGCCGGCACGCCCGAGCCCACCTTCGATTTTGAAGTCGCGCGCATCGCCGACGGCGCCCGGGGCGCCGGGCTGCAATGCGGCGACCTCCAGCGGCTCGCCTGGTCGGCCCCGGGCAACATCTACGCCCAGCGCGGCACGCTGTCGCTCTTTTGGCGGTCGCGCTACCCGGTCGGGCCGACTGCCTTTCCGATCTTTCGCGTCGGCTACGGCGACCACTCCAGCTGGGACATGGTCTGGCTCCGCATCGACTACAACGGCCACGGCTTCGACGCGTTCGTGACCGATGCCAGTCTCGCCCGGACGCGGGTGTCGGTGCCGGTCGAACCCTTTCCCGGACCCGGCGCGTGGACGCATCTCGCGCTGGCGTGGGACGAGACCCGCGGGATCCGCTTCTACGTGAACGGCCGCCTGGGGGCGAAGAACGAGACGACCGCGGTGTACGACGCGGCGCTCGACCAGTTCGGCCCGCACTCCCGCATCATCAGTCCCTACAACGTCCAGAGTGACTACAATTTCGTGCGCGGCGGCGATATCGACGAGATCCGAATCTACGACCGGATGCTCGACGATGCACAGATCGCCGCGCTCGCCCGCGGCGAGGCGGCCACCGGCCTGCCCCCGTGGCCGGCGCGCGATCTGGTGGAACCGCGCTGGCGCGACGAGTGGTCGCGCCACTACGGCTGGAACCGCCCGGACGATCCGCCGCCCTACTACGCCGGCGCCGCGCTCGCCGTGCGCAAGGTCGAGATTCACGACGCCTATGACCTGAAGCGCTGGTGGTGGAAGGCCTGCGACGGCATCCGCGAAACCACCTGGCCCGGCGTCTACAACCGGTCACGCCTCCCCGGCCGCAACGACTATTTCCAGCTGCCCGACTGGGATTGCTACGTCGAGTCCGGCCGGGCCATCACGTTCGTCCTGCCCGGGGAACCTTGGAACCACCTCGAGATTTCAGGGGCGGCCTGGGGAAGGATGGAGCTGCTGCCGGCCGGCACCGTGGCCGAGGACGCCTACGCCGCGCCGGCGGAGCGCGTGCTCTTCGAGCGCCCCGCGGGGCAGGAGAAGACGGTGCATGTGCTGGCGACTCCGATCACCGGCCGGATGATCCGCTTCACCAATGTTCAGCCGGAGGAGCCGATCGGTGAGCTGGCGGCCTACCACGTGAGCGTCGGACCTGAGCCGGCGGGCAGCCGGAAGCTCGCCTACCGGCTCGGCTACGGCAGCGCGGGCGAGCCCGGCGTCCAACCCCTGGGTCTTTTCATCTGGGGCCGTTTCCCGGCGGACGAACGCCAGGTCCTGGTGGCTCGCGCGGAAGGGACCTCGCTCGCCGTCTCGTCGCACCTGATCCCGCCCGGCCGCCACCTGCCGATCGTTCACGTGCTCATCCCGGACACCTGGGACCGGCTCGCGGACGGACTTGACGGCATCGCCCTTGATCTGCCCGCGTTCGACCTGCCACCGACGCACGGCGACCTGATCCCGCTGAATGTCCAGGTGAAGGATCCGCTCTGGCCGGCGCGCAACCTGTGCGACTTCACGTTCAGCGTGAAACCTGGCGAGGCGAAGACGCTGTGGCTCGACCTGCGCGACCGTCTGCTGCCGCCCGGCCAGCCGCTTTATCTCACCGTGGCCTGCGCCAGCGCGCAATTCAGCGCCGACACACTATTCAGCGCTCGGCTTCGCTTGATCTTCAAACCGCGGACCGCCGCGCTGCCCGAGCACGCGCTCGACCGCCTCACGCAGGCGCGCGACAGCTACGCCATGCTCGTGGAGGAACACCCGCACAGCCCGAAATTCAATCTCTGGAACCGCTTCAAGGGCGACCTGGAGGATCTGCTGCGGGTCGATCCGGAGAACCGCCTCGGCCGCCAGTATGCGGCCGTCGCCCTCGGCGCGCCGCATCCGCCGGATCCGCTGCCCGAGCCGCCGCCGGGCGTGCCGCTCTGGGCGTTCCGCCAAGTCGCATTGCTCGGCCGGGTGAAGCAATTCGTCAACTGGTACATCGATCACCGCCAGGTGGCGTACGGCGACTTCGGGGGCGGAATTTCGGATGATGTCGATCTGCTGAACACCTGGCCCGGCGTCGCGTTGATGGGCTGCGACCCGGACAAGCTCAAGGTGTCCCTCCACCGGCTGCTCGAGGCGGCGTTCCGCAACGGCATGTTCACCGACGGGCTGTGCACGATCCAGGCGGACGAACTGCACAGCTACGAGGAGGGCATCGACTGCCTCAGCGCCAACCTGATCCTGGACTACGGCAATCCGACCCAGCTCGAGCGGGCCATGACCACCGAGCGCGGCATCGAGCGGATCACCGGCGTCAACGTCGCCGGCCACCGGCATTTCCGCACCTCCTATTACAACGGGAGGAAGATGGCCACGGAGGACCCCTGGGGCTATGCCAAGGCCTATTCCTATCTGGTGCTCCAGCCGGGCCAGCTGCTCGTCGATTTCAGCGGGAACCCCGCGGCGAAGACGGTTCTCCTGGAACTGGCGGACGGCCTGCTCGCCCACCGCCGGCAGCGCGCCGACGGCGGCTTCGATCTGCCCACCGCGGTTCATTTCGCGGACGACAGGGACGCCCGCGCCACCCGCGGCTATTTCCCGTGGCACGTCTTCTGGGGGGCGTGGCGGTGGACCGGCGACCGGAAATACCTGGCGCCGATCTTCGATCAAGGCGTGAGCGGCGTCACAACCGTGAACGCGAACGCGTTCGACTGGCTCGGCGTGCGCGACACCTTTGGCCGCCGGATCCTCGACGGCGAGCGCCGCCGGCCGCTCGAAACGCGGCCGAATGACGGCCGGGGCTCGGCGCGGGCCAATGCCTACCGGCGGACCGCCGACGATCATTTCCTCTGGCAGCTGACCGGGGACAAATCCTACCTCGAACAACTCTACACCGCGCAGATCGAGGAGTGCGACCTCCTCGACTTCATCAACACCGAGGGCAGCCTCTGGATCGATCGGGTCGGCGTGCCCTACGCCGACCTCCAGCGCGCCCGCCTCGGGGGCGTCGCCCTGGTTCGCAACGGCCTCTATCCGGGCCATGTCGTCAGCTGGCGCTTCGCCGCCCCCGCCAACGACCAGAGCGTAGCCCTCCTTATTCCGGACGCGACACCGACGGGTTTCAAGGTCATCGCGTATAATCTCGAGACCGTGCCGGTCCGCGCAACCGTGACCGGCTGGAACATCGACCCCGGCATGTGGGAGATCACCCAGGGCATCGACGCCAACAACGACGACGTCGCCGACCCGGCGGTGGAATCGAGCACCGCGACGTTCGAGCGATCACGCTCGCTGGACTTCACCTTCGCTCCGCGGGCCACGACGATCCTTACCTTCCGCCTGAAGTCTCCCGGCACCCCGTACTGGCAGCGCCCGGACCTGGGCATCAGCCGCGATGACCTGAGCTGGCGCGACGGCGCGCTCCAAGTGCGGGTGCACAGCCTGGGTTCGGTGCCCGCGCCGGCCACCCGAATCATCTGCCGGACGGCCGACGGCTCGGTGGCGGCATCGGCCATGATTCCGCCGCTGGAGGCGCCGGTGGACCTCCAGCCCCGGACCGTGGAGGTGACGCTCGCCCTCGCGCCCGGCTCAGCGACCGCCGGCGCCATGGTGGAGATCGATCCCGACGCCCAGCTCGAGGAGATCACGCGCCTGAACAACCGCGTTGCCGTCCCTGAGGTTCCCGCCTCGGGCCCGTGACGGCGGCGGCCGCACCAGAGTTCCAGGCGCTCAAGGCCGCCGTTGGAGCTGCTCCGCGTTCAGCGCCGTCCGATGGAACCGCACTTCGCGGATCGCGCCTTTGAACCAGTACTCGCGGGTCAGCCGCACCCCGAGTGAGGTCCGGCCGGCTGCGAAGGGCGTCATCGCCACCGGTCCGCTCAATTCCGCGACGCCGTCGACGAACGAATCCATCCGCCCGCCGCCACACCGCAGGGCCACCCAATGCCACCGGCCGGGCGGGTGCAGGCGGGAGCGATCCAGGAGCGTCAGCCGGTTTGCGCCGCATAACAAAAACGTATCGAGGCACCAGCGGCCATCCGCCTCCATCCGGATCTCCAGCAACGTGCGGTCGCCCCGTTCGTCCTCGATGTGCAGGAAGCGCTGTGCTTCCGGCCCGCCGGCCTCCGGCGCGATGAGGGCCTCGATTGTGAACTCGCTGAACCCGGCGATGGGATTCGCCGGCACGATCAGGCCGTCGCCCTTGCCGTTGAAACGCAGGCCGGCCCCATCGGACGCGAGCGCCGGCGACCCCAGCACGACCGGCGCGTATCCGCCGATTTGCCTCGTGTTGTCGACCGGCCAAATCACGGGCGGCGTCCCGGTGTCCGACGCGACGCTCCCGCGCGGCATCGCCGCCAGGGTCAACAGCAACCCGCCGATACGCCATGAGGTCGCGCTCATCCGTCCACGACACTCGACCATCTGCCGGACCCGCGCAACTCCGGCGAATGGCCGCCGGGAATTCCGCCCTGTGGGTCCGGCGCACTGCACCGTTGCCATGGCGCCGGCCTTGGCCTTGTGTCACCCCCTTCTCCGCATGAAACCCGGACTCCTGCGTACCGCCGCCCTCGTCGGGGGCATCGGGCTCGGCGCGCTCGTGCCGGAGGCGTTTCACGCCGCGTGGGCCATCCGCTGGCTCGTCATGGCCATGCTGTTTCTGGTCTTCCTCGAGACCCGCCTGTCGCGGCAGGCCCTGCACTGGAGTCACGCCGCCCTGCTGGCGGCCAACCTGGCCCTCGGTTTCGCCGCGTGGGCCCTGGGTTGGGTGGTCGGCGGCCCGGAGGTCGCGCTGGCGGCCTTCTTCGCCGGCATCACCCCCACGGCGACGGCGGCGCCGGTCGTGATGAGTTTCCTGCGCGGGCGGGTGGACTACGTCATCGGCGCCTTCCTGGTCACCAACCTCGCCATCGCGGCCCTGCTGCCGGCCCTGCTCCCGCTGGTCCTCGGGCGCGCGACCCCCGCCGCCTTCACCCAGGTGCTGGGCAGCGTCGGCCTGGTGGTCTTCCTTCCGATGGGTGCCGCCTGGGCCCTGCGCGCCTTGCACGCGGGAGCCGCCGGCTGGCCGCGCCGTCTCCGCAACGTGTCGTTCGGGATGTGGGTGCTGGCGCTGTTCCTCATCACCGCCAACGCCGCGCACTTTCTGCAGACCCATCCGGACCTTCCGCGCCGCACCCTCGGTCTGATCGCCCTGACCACCGCGGTCGTGTGCGCCGCGAACTTCGCCCTCGGGCGGCTGATCGGCGGCCGGGATTTCCCCCGCGAGGCCAGCCAGGCCCTCGGACAGAAGAACACAACCCTCACCATCTATCTCGCGCTGGTCTATGCGTCGCCCGTGGTGGCCCTCGGGCCCACCTGCTATGTCATCTGGCACAATCTGTGGAATTCCTGGCAGATCCATCAGAGCCGCCACCACTGGACGCCCGGCCCCGGGACTGAAAAACGCCGGAGCGATGAAACATCGTCCGCGTCGCCGCGTCTGTAGAGTCCGGCGCAGTTCCGCGGCGCCGTCCCGTGTCTGCTGAGCCCAAGATCAAGCCGCCACCATGAGCGATCGGCCCACCCACGTCGTCGCCCTCGCCGGCGGCTGCCTCGCCGCGTTGCTGCTGCTGGTCTGGCTGGCCGCCCGAGGCGGACGGACGGACGGGGCCTCCCCCGCGCCCGCGGCGCCGACGGCAATGCCCGCGGCCGCGCGACCGTCTGCCCCCGATGGGCGGCCGGCCGAAACGACGCCGGCGCGCGCCCCGCTGGGCGCACACCTGCGGCTGGAGCAGACCCGCGACGCCCGACCCCATGAGGCCGTGCTGACCTTCACGAGCCTCGACGCCTACCGGCGTTTCCTGGCGCGCGCGGCCGAGCTCGGCCTGACGGTGCTCGGAAAAATGGACGCGCTTCTGGCGGTCCGCGTGCGTTATGACTCGCTCGCGGGACTGCAGAGCGACCTCGCGGCGAACGCCGCGGACTATGCGGACGTGTCGGCCAACTCCTTCATCAACATCCCGCCGGTGCCCGCGAAGGAGGACCGGCCGGCGCAAGCCCTGGTCCCCGTCGGCAACGGCTCGCTGGCCGTCATGGGCGCCACGGGAGACCGCAGCACCTGGGGTCGCGGGGTGACGATCGCCGTGCTCGACAGCGGAGTGGCGCCGGATGCCACCTTCGATGGCGGACGCGTGCGTTATCTTGACATCGGCCTCGGCACGACGCCGGGCCAGGGGTCCGAGGACGGGCACGGCACGGCCGTCGCGGCGTTGGCCGCCGGCAGCGCGCCCGACGCCCCGGGGGTGGCGCCCGCTGCCGGTCTCCTCAGCATCCGGGTGACGGATGGCAGCGGACAGAGCGACATCTTCACGGTGGCCCAAGCGATCGTGGCGGCCGTCGACGCGGGGGCGCAGGTCATCAACGTGTCGCTGGGCGGCTACGAGACCAACGGCACGCTGGCGAACGCCATCGCCTATGCCGGCCAGCGCGGCGCGGTGGTGGTCGCCTCGGCGGGCAACGATCAGGCGGCCCAGCTGACGTGGCCGGCGGCAGATCCCCAGGTGGTCTCAGTCGGAGCCGTCGACGCCCTCGAGCAGCAGGTCAGTTTCTCGAATTCCGGGCCGCAACTGAAGCTGACCGCCCCCGGTTACACCGTGCAGACCGCGTGGCTCAACGGCCAGCGTGTGTACCTCGATGGCACATCGGCCAGCGCGCCCCTGGCGGCCGGGGCCATCGCCGCCCTGATGTCGACGAACCCCGGCACGAACGCCGCGCAGGCGGCCCAGCTGCTCGAGCAATACGCCAGCGACGGCGGCGCTCCCGGCTATGACGCGGACTACGGATACGGTGTGGTCAACCTGGGATGGGCCATGAATCGCAACAACCCGGTGTACGTCGATACCGCGATCTCCAGCCACTATTTCGATTCCGCCAACGGCCAGATGGAATTCGTGGTCCAGAACCGCAGTGGAGAAGGCATCAGCGGGATGGTGTTGAACGTCGAGACCAACGGGGTCACCACCGCCTATCCGCTGCCCTTGGTCGGCCCCGGGGCGTCCTATGTCGTCACGCAGGCTGTCGACCTGAATCAGCTGAAGGCGAACGGCAGCATCGTGTACCGGACGCAACTGGCGAATCCGGTCGGAACCTCCGATCAGGTTCCCGCGAACAACCAGCGGACCAGCGTCCTCTCCCCGCCGGGGAAATGATCGGGCCAAAAAGCCGGGCCGCCCCCTCCGAGGAGGTGGCGGCCCGGATCAGAAAGATTCCGGTTCAGTCGCGGCGCCGGGGATGGTGGCGGGAATCGACCACCACCCGGTGCGAGCGCCCGTGAGCGGGCCCCACCACGACGCGCACCTGAACCCTCGGGGCCGGCACGACGATCACCGGACGCGGCGGACAGGGCGGAGCGACCACCACGACTGGCGGCGGAGCCACGGCGACCACCCGGGGCGGCACGCACACCACAGCGGGCGGGGCCGCGACCACCGGGGTGTCCACCGGAGTCGTGGCCAGGGTCCAGAGCAGGCCCGCGGCGGCGCCGATGGCGGCACCCGCGGCGGCCTGATGATGGTTGTTGTCACCGATCACGGCGCCGGCGACGCCACCCAAAAGGACATTGCGCGCCGCGACATCATCGAAAAGCTGCGCCCGGGCGGAGGACGCCAGGCCAGCGGCGAGGAGGCAGGAGAGAATCAGGTTGGCCTTCATGTCTCTCCAGACGGCGGGAACGGTCCGCGGTTATGGCCGGGGCGAT
>JBAIXJ010000157.1:0-3343 GCA_037916645.1 Opitutales bacterium
GCGGTGCAGCTTGGCGAGTTCGGCCTGCATCTGCTCGAAGCTGAGGCCGAGCGGCGACCGGCCCGAGGCGTTGAGTCCATACAGCCGGTGCGTCTTGGCCTCCCAGACGATCGCGAACAAATCGCCCCCCACCCCGCTGCTCACCGGCTCCATGAGGCCGAGCGCGGCGTTGGCGGCGATCGCGGCGTCGACGGCCGAGCCGCCCGCCTTGAGAATGTCGAGCCCCACTTGGGTGGCGAGCGGCTGGCTGGTGCAGACCATCCCGTGCTGGGCGATGACCTCCGAACGGGTGGCGAACGATCTGCCGGTGATGCGGTCCACTTGGGCCACGGTAAGCGCGGGCACCAGAAAGGCGAGTGCGGCGAGGAGCGCGGGGCGGACAGGGTGCATGAGCGGACGCTATGCAACGCGCCGCCGGGTTCAAGGGGCCTCGTTTGCCTTTTCGGCGCGGGCGGCAACTTTTTCGCTGGATGCTGACGACGCTCCTCCAGTTGATCACGCGGCGGGCGCCCGCCCACTACGACCAGGCGTTCATCCACGAGCTGGACGTCAAGGAACCCATCGCGCGCAACCCGTGGGTCGAGCGCCTCATCCTCGCCGGGTGGCTGGCGATCGTGATCAAGTGCTTCGTCGTGATCTGGGCCATCGACCACTGGGCGGCGCCGTTCAGCCCCTACTGGATCATCGTCCCGACCATCCTGATGGCGGCGCTCTGCACCGCGGTCTACTACTGGCGCGATTAGCGGGATGCCGGAACGGCGAGGCCGGGGCCCGGATGACCGCGCCGTCTGGCATTGCACGCCCCCCCGGATCCGCTATCGCCAATCACCATGCCCTCCGTTTCCGGTCTGCGCAGCCCCTACGTCAAGGTCGGCCGCCTGGTCTACTTCGGCCGGATGCTCGACAAGATCCGCCTGCACGCCGCCGGCAAGCTGCCGGCCGAATACCACGCCAACCTCGGCGAATCCCGGCCCAATCTGTTCGACGCGCGATGCTGCCGATTCCTCGGCGTCAAGTATGCGGAGCTGGCGGCCCGTACGCTGCAAGGCGGCGACGACGAGGAAATCCTCGCGTGGTGCGAATGCTCGGGGCCCAAGCGGACCGACGACGAATGCAACACCTGGAACCGCTTCCTGATGAAGATCGGCTGGCGCGACGACCGCTCCGCGGTGCTGCAGGAGCGCGCGCGCGAATACGGCCTGGCGGGAAAGCCGATCGAGACGTTTTTCGACCTGATCGACTATGACGAGGGGCGCGATCCCGTGGCCGCCAAGGCCTGGCTCTGGTAGGCCCGGTTCCCGTTGGCGCTTGAGCCTCCGCCCGCATCGCCACGGCCGGGCCGCATCCGGCACGGGCAAAGGCCGGCATGCAGGGGGCGTGCGCCCATGAACATCGTCATCATGGGCGTGGCCGGCTGCGGCAAGACCACGGTCGGACAACAGCTCGCCGTCCGCCTGGGCGGGCCGTGGCGCTTTGTGGAGGGGGACGACTTCCACCCGGCGGCCAACATTGCGAAGATGACGCGCGGCGAGCCGCTCACTGATGCGGACCGCGCGCCGTGGCTCGAAGCCCTGCGCGCCCACCTGGCCGCCTGCGGGAAGCGCGGGGAGTCGGTGATCCTCGCCTGTTCGGCCCTGAAGGAGGTCTACCGCCGCCGCCTGGCCGCCGGCCGGGGCACCACGCGCTTCGTGTACCTCCGGGGGAATTTCGCCACCTTGCAGGCCCGCCTGCGCCGGCGGCGGGGCCACTACATGAAAGCGGCCATGCTGCGCAGCCAGATCGAGACGCTGGAGGAGCCCGCCCCCGGCACCGCGCTGGCGATCGATGCCGCGCTGCCGCCGCGCGCGATCGTTGACCACATCGTCTCCGCGTGGAAACTCCTTGGACATTGAGGAGACCTTCCGCCTCCCCGCCGGGTCTCATCCTCGAAGTCCTGCTCCATGTCGCCCGCCGTCACCGTCCGCCTCCGCCTGCTCGCCAGCGTCCTGAGCGTGCTCCTGTTCGTTGCCCTCGCGCTGGCGGGCGGCCTCTGGTGGCTCACCCGCCGCAGCCTGCCGCAGCTGGACGGCACGGCCGCCCTGCCCGGCCTGGCCGCAGCGGTGACCGTGGAACGCGATGCCCTCGGGGTGCCGACGATCCGCGGTGCAAGCCGGGTCGACGTCGCCCGCGCGCTGGGCTACCTGCACGCCCAGGATCGCTTCTTTCAGATGGATCTGCTCCGGCGGCGGTCGGCGGGAGAACTCGCCGAGCTCCTGGGAAAATCGGCGGTGCCATGGGACCGCGACGCCCGGGTGCACGACTTCCGTTCCCTCGCCCGCCAAGCCCTGGCCCTGCTCGGTCCCGACCAGCGGACGCTGATCGACGCCTATGCGGCGGGCGTCAACGCCGGCCTGGGCGCCCTGCGCACCAAACCTTTTGAGTACTTCATCCTGCGTTCCCGTCCGCAGCCCTGGCGGCCGGAGGACTCGTTGCTGGTCGGCTATTCCGAGGTGCTCGACCTGCAGGATCCGCACGACGAATACGAGCACATGCTCGCCGCGATCCAGGATGCCTACGGCCGCACCATGCTCGACTTCCTGGTGCCGCCCGGCACCGAGTTCGACGCCGCGCTCGACGCCAGCGTCTTTCCCCCGGCGCCGGTGCCGGGGCCCGAAATCATCGACCTGCGCCGTCGGAAGCCCGCCGCCGCCAAGGTCGGACCGCCCGAGCCCCGCCTGGCGCGGGAGCGCGCGCTGGCGGACGGTTTTGCGCCGGGCTCCAACGTTTTTGCCCTCGCGGGCCGGCGCACTGCAACCGGCGCCGCCATGCTGGCCAACGACATGCACCTCACTCTCCGCGTCCCGAACGTCTGGTACCGGGCCTCGCTGGTGTGGGGGGACCAGGTAACAAGTGACAAGGATCAAGTACCAAGAAGGGCGAAGCCGGAACCCGGAACGCAGAACCCTGAACCGGCAGCAGCGCCGGCGCACCGCGTGACGGGCGTCACCATCCCCGGCATTCCGCTCATCATCGCCGGCAGCAACGGCGACGTCGCGTGGGGCTTCACCAACAGCTATGCCGACACCGCGGACATCGTGATCGTCGAACCTAGCGACATCGATCCCCTCGCGTACAGGAACGGCGACAGCGTGACGATGATGGAACAGCGGAAGCAGACCATCCGCATCAAGGGCGGCGGCACGGCGGACGCGGTCAGCTCCTGGACGGTGTGGGGGCCGGTCATCGGCCGGACCGAACACGGCCGCTCGCTGGTGCTGCACTGGGTGTTCGATGATCCGGCGGCGGTGAACCTGAATCTTCAGACGCTCGAGACCGCCCCGGACGTGGCCACCGCGATCGCCGC
>JBAIXJ010000158.1:0-3735 GCA_037916645.1 Opitutales bacterium
GTGCGCCCGGAACGCCTGCAAGGCGCCGAGGTAGGACGGGTTTTCGACCAGCACGACGTCACCGGGATCGATCAGCACCCGGCCGAGCAGGTCGAGCGCCTGCTGGGAGCCGCTCGTGATGAGCACCCGGTCCGGCGGCACCGTGAGGCCGACGGTGCGGGCGAGGTGGGCGGCGACCCACTGCCGCAGCGGACCGTAGCCCTCCGTGGTGCCGTATTGGAGGGCGGCGGGACCGTCCTCGCGGAGCATCGCGGCGGCCGCGCGCGCCACCTCCTCGACCGGGAACAGCTCCGGGGCGGGCAGGCCGCCGGCGAAGGAGATGACCTCGGGCATCTCGGTGACCTTGAGAATCTCGCGAATGGCGCTGGGCCGCAGACCCTGCGCCCGGCGGGCGAGGCGAAAGGCGGCCGCGGGCTCTTTCGGGATGTCATTTAATAGATGACATCCGTCGGCCGGGCGGGCGGAGGAAATGGTGGGAGCGATGGGTTCACTCATGGAAGGGTTCCGGTGAAGGTTCCGTGCGCAGGAGCGGCGGCGGTGTGGTCAGCGGGCGGGAAAAGATTCCGGAAGAACGCGGCGGGCACGTCGGGCCGGTGGCGGACCGCCAGCACGTCGTACAGCTTGGCGAGCTGGCGTTCGACCTGGTCAAGCCGGGGCTCGTCGGCGAGGAGCAGGAGCATGCGGCTCTCACGGCCGTCGCCGACCGGCGCGCAGGCGATGGCCTCGAGGTTGAAGCCGCGGCGCGCAAACAGGCCGGTGATGTGCGACATCGTGCCGGGATGGTTGCGGACGCGCAGCTCGATCACCGCGGTGCCGGCGTTCGCCGGGATGTCATTTAATAGATGACATCCAGACTTGGCGTCACCCGCGGGAGGCGGTTGGTCACGCAATCCCGGGAGGAGTTCTTTGCCTTCCAGCACCGGGAGGGCGGGTTCGATTGCGTCAGGCATGGGAGAGTTCGAGTTCGGGTTCGGCGATCATGTGGCGGTTGGCGGCGCCGGGCGGCACCATGGGGAGCACGTTGGCCCCCTCGTGGATTGGGATGTCGATGACGCACGCCCCGGGTCCGGCGAGGGCGGCGGCGAGGTCGGCGAGCGGATCCCGCGCGGGATCGAGGCGCAGCCCGCGCACGCCGAACGCCCGGGCCAGCGCCGCGAAGTCGGGCACCGCGGCGAAATGCGCGGCGGCGTAGCGCCGGCCATAGAACAGCTCCTGCTGCTGGCGCACGAGGCCGAGCTGGGCGTTGTTGAAGACGAGCACGGCGACCGGAAGGTCGAGCTCCGCGAGCGTCGCGAGTTCCTGGATGTTCATCAGGAGGGAACCGTCGCCGCTGACGCAGACGACGCGGGGCGTTCGGTCTTGGGTCTTGAGTTTCGGGTCTCGGGTGATGGAGATCCGATCGGCTTCGCTTCCGCCTTCGCCGAGGCTGTGGCGGACAGGCAGGGCGGGCCCTTCGACGTCGCTCAGGGCGAGCGCGGCGCCGATCGCCGCGGGCAGACCGAACCCCATCGTGCCGAGGCCGCCCGAAGTGAGCAACGTGCGCGGGCGGCGCACGGGATAGGCCTGTGCCACCCACATCTGGTGCTGACCGACGTCGGTGGTGACGATCGTGTCCGGGGGCAGGATTTCGCCGAGGAAACGGCAGAGATTGACCGGGTGCAGCGGATCGGCGGCGCGCGCCGGATGCCGCAACGGGTGCGCGGCCCGGAGGTGCGCCGCCCGGGCGCGCCACGCCGGGCGCTGCTGCGCCGGCAGCCGCGCGAGCAGGCGGCGCAGGATGTCGGCCGCGTCGCCGACGAGCCCGAGGAACGCGGGCTTGATCTTGCCGATCTCCGCCGCATCGATGTCGAGGTGGGCGATGGCCGCGTGCGGGCAGAACTCCGCGACCTTGCCCGTGGCGCGGTCGTCAAACCGGGCACCGACGGCGACGAGGAGGTCGGTTTCCTCAAGCAGGAGGTTGGTGCCCCGGGCCGCGTGCATGCCGAGCATGCCCATGAACAGGGGATCGTCCGGCGGCATTGCGCCGAGGGCCATGAGCGTGCAGACGGTCGGGGCCGAGATCCGTCGGGCCAGCGCGCCGGCCAGGGAGGCGGCGCCCGCCGTGATCACGCCGCCGCCCAGGTACAGCACGGGGCGCTGGGCGGCGGCGAGCCGGTGCGCGAGGGCGTCGATCAAGGCGTCGGGGCACGCCGGCGCCGGCAGCGGCCGGCCGGGCGCGGGCCAGGCGTCCACCTCGACGATGGCGTTCTGCACGTCCTTCGGCACGTCGATCGCCACCGGGCCGGGCCGGCCGGACTCGGCGAGCTGGAAGGCGAGGGGCACGACCTCGAGCAGTTCGGCGGCGTCGCGCACGAGAAAGTTGTGTTTGGTGACCGGCAGCGTGAGGCCGTAGGTGTCGACCTCCTGGAAGGCGTCGGTGCCGATCATCGCGCGCGGCACCTGGCCGGTGAGGGCGACGAGCGGCACCGAATCGAGCCGGGCGTCGGCGATCGCCGTGAGCAGGTTGGTGGCGCCGGGCCCGGAGGTGGCCAGGCAGACGCCAGCCCGGCCGGTGACGCGGGCAAGTCCGTGGGCGATGAAGCCGGCCCCCTGTTCATGGCGTGCGAGGATGTGGCGGATGGTTCCGCGCCGGTCGGTGCGCGGTTCGGGCGCGTGCAGCGCGTCGTAGAACGGCAGGTTGGCGCCGCCGGGAATGCCCGCGATGAGACGGACACCCTGGCGTTCGAGGAGGAGGCGCAGGAGGTTGGCTCCGGAGATCTTCATGGTGGTGGGCGGTTGGAGCCCGCTCCGCGGCCGGCGCCTGACGGGGCCAAAAAAAAGCCCCCTCCGGCGCGGCGCCGGAGGGGGCAAATTCGGATTGTTGATCAGAACCCTCGCGGCGCGCGGATGAGCGTGACGACGACCACAACCACGAGAACGAGCCCGAGGGAGGAGAGAATCGTCTGGCCGGGAGACTTCATGAACGGGCGGTGAGAAAGCGCGAAGCCGATGCCGCTGTCAAGGCCGCAGTGCGGTGGCTCCCGCCCACGCCGTCATTCGCCGGCCTCGTGGACCGCCTTGAAGGCAAGCGCCGCCACGGCGCCGCCGAGCAGGTCCGCGACGAGGTAGACGCCGAGCTGGTGAAGGTTGGCGAGACCCATCAGGAACACGCCGAGCCCAACGGCGGGGTTGAACGCCGCGCCCGAGATGCCGCCGACGGCCACGGCACCCGCGAGGACCGTGAACCCGATGGCGAGGCCGTAGAAGGAGTTGCCCGCCGTGCCCTTCGCCGTGGCCGTGTTCAGCACAACCCAGCAGAGCGCGAACGTGAAGAGAAACTCGACCACCAGCGAGGCCTTGGTCGGGAAGAGCGTGGGGCCGAGCGAAGGCTTGCCGACAAGGGCGACGACCAACAGGGCCGCGACCGCGCCGGCGGCAAGCTGCGCAATCCAATAGGGCACCACATCCCGGGGCGCGCACTTGCCGCGCAGCCACACCGCGAGCGTGACCGAGGGATTGAAGTGGCCGCCCGAAACGTGGCCACCAGCGAAAATCATCACCATCAGGACGGCGCCGATGGCGACCGGGGCGAGGGGGGCGCCGGCGCGCACGGCGGTGCCCACGGTGAAGACGAGGAAGAACGTGCCGATGAACTCGACGAGGTATTTCTTCATGGCGGGAGGGGTAGGCCCGACCATTTGCGCGGTTGGCCCGCGGAGTCGAGCGCGAAGGACAGCCGTCTGCCCCGTGGCGGCC
>JBAIXJ010000159.1:0-4600 GCA_037916645.1 Opitutales bacterium
GCAAGGATCGGCAGCAGAAACGGCAGGCTGTACTTGAGGAGGTAGCCGAAGAACGTCGGGACTTTCACGCCCGAGCTTTCGGCAATCGACTTCACCATGAAGTTCGGGCCGTTGCCGATGTAGGTCATCGCCCCGAAGAACACCGCGCCGAGGCTGATGGCGACGATGAACCGCCGCGCCTGCGGATCGGCGAGCATCTGCCGGACACCCGCCTGGGGATCGATCTCGCCGCGGGCGTCGGTCGGCAGGCCGGTCTTGTCGACGAACGTCGCCTCCGCCAGCTCGAGGAAATTCAGGTAGGTCGGCGCGTTGTCGAGCACCGACGACAGACCACCCGAGGCGAAATAGTACTGGGCGGGCCGGTTGAAACCGAACTCGCGGCCGTGCTGGTCAAGGTAGCCCAGCGCCGGCATCATCGTGAGGAAGATCCCGATGAACAGCAGCGCCACCTCCCTGATCGGCCCGAACGTAAACTGGTTTTCGTCGTGCACCACCCGGGGCGTAAACCGGTAGGAGGCCACCGCCGCCCCGAGCATCACGAACTCGCGCAGGAAGTAAGTCTCCGGCAGGAACACGGCGCCGATGATCACCAGGAGGAACACGACGTTGATTCCGCCCTCGAAGCGCCACGTGTCGTGCTCCCGGATCTTTTCGCGCACGGGCGCCGGGGCCCGGCTGAAGCTCCACGAGTCGAACACGTAGAAGACCGCGAGGATGAGGCCGAGGGTCGCAAGCCACGCCCCGACCACATGGTCCAGCAGCCAGAAGAACGGCACGCCGCGCAGGTAGCCCAGGAACAGCGGCGGATCGCCGATCGGCGTGAGGGCGCCGCCACAGTTCGAGACGATGAAGATGAAGAAGACGATGTGGAAGGCGCTGATCCGGATCTTGTTCATCCGGATCCAGGGCCGGATCAACACCATCGAGGCCCCGGTGGTGCCGATCAGATTGGCCGCGACGGCCCCGATCGCCAGAAAGGCCACGTTCTGCAGCGGTGTAGCCTCGCCCTTGACCTTGAGGTGGATGCCGCCCGCCACAACGAACAGGGAACCGATCAGCGCGATGAACGAGAAGTACTCGCCCAGCGTCCGCGCCACCACCGGCCGTCCGTCCGCCAGCACCGCGAGGTAATATCCCGCCACCAGCAGGCCCAGCCCGATCGCGACATGGGGATAATAGCGCTCCCAGAAATGTTTCAGCCGCGGGGACGTCAGCGGCATGACGGCGATCAGCGCGAGCAGCAGCCCGAACGGCAGGATCAACGCCGGATGAATCTCCGCCCCGGGGGCGGAGGCGACAGGCAGGAGGGCACCCATGCAGGCGCCGATGCAATCCGATTGGCGCCGCGCGTCAACGTCGCCCGGCCAACCCAGCGCGGCTGATCCGCCGCCGCCGCGCGCTTACTTCACCCAACCCAGGACGGTCTCGTAGGCGGCGTCGCCCTCGGACTGCAGCTTCCCGTCGGGTCCGAAGATCTTGAAATGCGGAATGGAGTGGAGGTCGTATTGGCGTGCCACGGGCGACTGCCAGTCGATGCCCTTCACGCCGGCGCGATTGATGTCCACCTTGACCACGGCGAGGTCGGCGCGCTCGGCGTGCAGCTTCTCCAGCTTCGGCGAAATGGCGCGGCACGGCGGGCAGTACTCGCTGTAGAAATCAAAGACCGTCGTCTTCCCGGGCACCAGATAATCGGCAAGGGTGATCTGCGCCCCATGGGAGACGTGCGGGGGCGTGGGCCCCTTGGCGTGAGCCTCCTCCGCCCGGGCGGCGGCGGTGAAGGTGAGCGCGACGGTGGAAACCAGCGCGAGGAAAAGACGGCGGCGCGACATGAGGTTCTCCTGAGGTTGTGGGTTCGTTTTTCGGACAGAGGAAAATCTCGCACCGCTCTCCGGCCGAGTCAACCGCCGCCTCGGAGTCGCCGGCGCAGCCCGGCTCAAAAGGTGTGGATGAAAAGCCCCGAGCGGAGCTTGGGCTCGAACCAGGTGCTCTTCGGCGGCATGATCTGGCCCGCGTCGGCGATGTCCATGAGCTGCGCCACCGTCACCGGGTAGAGCGAGAACGCCACCCCGCCCTGGGCGTCGACGCGGCGGACCAGTTCCTCCGGGCCGCGGATTCCGCCAATGAACTCGATGCGCTTGCTCGTCCGGGGATCGTCGATGCCGAGAATCGGCGCCAGCAGCCGGTCCTGCAGCACGCTGACGTCGAGCCGCGCGACCGGATCCGCCCGCGGGTCGACCGGGCAGCGGAGGCCGTACCACCGCCCGCCGAGGTACATGCTGATGCGGCCGACGCCCGGGGGGGCCGGCGGGGCATTCTCCTCCAAGCCAAAGACCGCGCCCGTCTTCTCCAGGTAGACCTCCGGGGAGTGCCAGTGCAGGTCGACCACATGGCGGTTGTACGGGAGGATCTTCAGTTCGCCGGCCGGGAAAATGACGCAGAGGAACCAATTGTAGTCCTCGTCGCCCGAATGCCGCCGGTTGCGCTCGCGGCGCAGGTGCGCGACGCGGGCGGCGCTCGCGGCCCGGTGATGGCCGTCCGCGATGTAGAAGGCGGGCACCCGCTCAAACGCCCGGACCCAGTCGGCCCCGCCCGGCAGGCGCCAGACCGTGTGGCGGATGCCGTCGGGCGCGACAAAATCGTGGCGTGGAGCCTTCGCCACCGTGGTCTGGACCAGCGCCGTCACGGCGGGCTCGTCGCGGTAGGTCAGGAAGACCGGCCCGGTCGTGGCGCCGATCCGGTCGATCAGCCGCATGCGGTCGTCCTCCTTGTCGCGCCGGGTCTTCTCGTGCTTCTTGATCAGCCCCGCGTCGTAGTCGTCGACGTGGCAGACCGCGACCAGGCCGCGCTGGCGGTGCGCGCCCATCTGCTGCTGGTAGAGGTACAGGCACCGTTCGGGTTCCCGCACCAGGATGCCGTCCCGCTGAAAACGCAGGAAGTTCTCGCGGGCCCGGTCGTAGACCGCTTCGCAGTAGGGATCCGTGCCCGGCGGGAGGCTGATCTCCGCCCGGTCAACGTGCAGCAGGCTGCGCGGCCGGCCGACGGTCAGGGCCCGCGCCTCGGCCGTGTCGATGACATCGTACGGCACGCAGGCGACCTCCGGAGCGAACGCGGGCGGGGGCACGAGCCCCTGAAAAGCTCGGATGCGCATGCGCCACTCAGCCTGCGCAGCCCGGCGGCGTCAAGCCGGTGGACAAACCCATAGGTCCGATAGGACCTATGTGACCTATGCCCGCCTTCGGCGGTCAGATCACTTCTTCGCGCTCTTCGCGCCCCGCTTGAACTTCGAGGTGAACTTCTCCACCCGGCCCGCGGTGTCGACCAGGCGTTTCTCGCCGGTGTACGCGGGATGCGAATCCATGGTGACGTCGCGCAGGACGACGAAGTACTCGACGCCGTCGATCGACTCCTTCCGGCTCGATTTCATGGTCGACTTCGTGAGGAAGCGCCGACCGGTGGCGACGTCGAGGAAGCAGACGTTGTTGAGCGTGGGATGGCCTTCGGTTTTCACGGCGGTCAATGCGATAGGGTCAGCCCTGCCGCGCCTTGTAGCGCGGGTCGGTCTTGTTGATCACGTACACCTTGCCACGGCGGCGCACCACCTGGCAGTCCGGGTGACGCTTCTTGGCCGACTTGAGGGAGGAAACGACCTTCATAAAGGGCGACTAGGTGATGGGCCGCTTCCGGCACTGTCAACCCAATTGTCCCGCCGCGCGAAGCCGCTGATCCGGGCGGGCTTGCGCCGCGGATGCGCACGCCGACCGCGGCCTAGTTCGTGGCCGGATCCTCGGGCTCGCCCGCCATCAGCCGCCATTCGGGACTCAGCCCGCCGAGGATCGTCCGCCACAGCCCCTGGCCGTCCGCCTTGTCGAGGAGTTCCGGGCTCACGGGGGTGACCACCCAGGTGTGATGGCGGAGTTCATTCTCGAGCTGGCCCTTGGACCACCCGGAATACCCCAGGAACGCGCGCAGCCGCACCCCCTCCTCCTTCTGGAGCACCTCGGCCTTGTCGACGTCGATACCGAAATACAGCCGGTAGCCGCTGGCGAGCGGCTCCGCCTGCCAGGCCGCCAGGATGAGCTGCTCGGTCTGCACCGGCCCGCCGCGGTAGACCGGCACCGGCGCGAGCGGGCTGGCCGCGAACTGCGCGTTGAGGTCGCCGAGCCGTTTGCCCAACGGCCGGTTGAGGACCACGCCCATCGCCCCGTCGTCGCCGTGCGTCGACAGCAGCACGACGGACCGGTGGAAGTTCGGGTCGCGCATGGCCGGATGCGCCAGCAGGAGCGAGCCGGCCAGATTGACCTTCGCCTCCCCTTTTTCGCGCATGCCGCAATAATCGCCGGAATTCCCGGGCCGTCAACGCCGGGCCGTCAGCGCCGTCCCTTCCGCCGCGGCGGCGCGCGCCCGGCGCCGAGCTGATGCACCTTCACGCCTGCATCCGCCAGGATCTGGGCGACGATCGGATCGTTGTGGTAATCGTCGCGGTACTTGATCTCCGCGATGCCGGCCGCCGCGAGAATCTTCGCGCAGTTGATGCACGGATAGTGGGTGACGTAGGCGACGCACCCCTCGACGCTGCTGCCGCGCCGCGCGGCGTCCGCCA
>JBAIXJ010000160.1:0-1507 GCA_037916645.1 Opitutales bacterium
ACGTCCGGTCCCGCACGATGGGATCGTTGAGCACGTCGTTGGTGACAAAGCCGGATTCGGTCCCGGCCGCGACGCGCCCGAGGCGGTAGGCGCCCAGCGGGATCCGGCGCTGCTCGCCGTCGAGGCGGGTGTAGCGGCCGGAGCTCGCCACCAGATGCAGGCAGCGCGTGCGGTCCGGGCAGGCGTCCGGCCCGTCGGCAATCGCGGCGTGCCAGCACCCCTGGGCGCACAGATCGCCTTCCTCGATCATCCAGATCCGGGCGAAATCGGCGCCGAAGACCGCCACGACGGCGTCGGTGATCAGCCGGAGCCGGTCGGAAATGGGGCGCGGAACGAGGAGCTGCTGGCGCAGGCTGCTCAACTGGGTGATCCGCTCGGCCATGCGGACGCGCTCCGTGATGTCGCGCACGGCGGCAATGTGCACCAGCCGGCCGTGCCATTCGAAATACGAGATGGTGACCTCCACCGGGAAGATGCTCCCATCCTTCCGCCGGTGCCGGCGGAATGGCACCCGCGGGCGCCTTTCCGCCAGGACCTGAAGCGTCTTTTCCGGCTCGGTCGAGATTTCGGTGACCTTCAGCTGCAACCACTCATCGCGGCTGTAGCCATAGAGCAACTCGGCCGCCGCGTTGACCTCCAGCACCCGGCCGTCGGCGCTGTCCACGAGCAGGATGGCGTCCGACTCCAGCTCGAACAGCCGGCGGTAGCGTTCCTCGCTCTCGCGGGAGGCCTCCTCGGCCCGCTTGCGCTCCGTGACGTCGAGCGCCAGGGACAGGAGGTGGGGAATGCCGCCCAGCTGCACGGTGACGGCGGAGAAAAGGGCGTCACGAACGGCCCCCGATTTCGTGCGCACTTGCAGGGGCATTTCCCGGATTTCGTGGCCGGAAAGGATCTCGGCCTTCGCCCTTTCCCGCGAACGTTCGTCGACCAGAAATCCGAGGTCAGTCGAGGTGTGACCGATGACTTCGTGGCGTTCGTATCCGGTGAGGCGCACGAACGCGTCGTTGACCTCCCGGAATGTCCCATCTTTGAGGGTCGAAATGGCGATGGCCACGGGCGAGAGGTGAAAGGCGTTGGAGAAGCGCTCCTCGGAGGCCCGGAGGTCCTCTTCCGCCTGCCGCCGTGCGGTGATATCCCGGGACACGCCGTAGACCAGCAAACGCCCGGCGTCATCGGGCAGCAGGTGCGTGGTGGCCTCGGTCCAGATGGTCGAGCCGTCTTTGCACGGCTGCTCCAGTTCATCCGTATACGGGCCGCGGGCGCCGTGTTTGAATTGCTCCAGCCGTTCGGGAAGCGTTCGCCGGACATAGGCCAGCGAGCGGGGCGTGAGCACGGCCGCCAGTTCCTGCTGCAGGACCTCGTCGGCGGTGTAGCCGCGCAACCGTTCGACCGCGGGACTCACATACCGGAAGCGAAGGGTCTCGGCGTCGAGCACCCAGACGACGTCGGAGATGTTTTCCATGAGCAGCCGGTAGCGGCGCTCGCTGTCGAGGAGGCCCGCCTCGGC
>JBAIXJ010000161.1:0-2365 GCA_037916645.1 Opitutales bacterium
CTGCTGGGGGCGAGAATGAGGAAGAACCAGCCGCCCAGAAAGCCCCACACCGGCCACCGCACCAGCGCCAGGCCCGTCGCCGCCACCAAGGCGAGGACGAGCACCGCCGGCGGCAGGACGTCCGCCATGTGCTCGATCCAGAATGTGCCGTAGTCGATCACCAGGGGGTGCGGCCACACCGCCAGCCCAAGATACCGCGTCACGGCGACAACCTGCGTGAGATCGTAGCGCCACCATGCGCGAGGATCGCCGAGGTTGAACGTTCCCCCGCGCGCGCCGGCGCCGGCCACCAGCCAGGCGAGTAGGAGCCAGGTCGCGCCCAGCGCCAGGTACAGGCCCCGCCGCTCCCGCCAGGCCGCGCGAAAGCTCCCAGCCACAAAGGTCCGGTCGTACAAGAGGACAAGGATCGGCGCGACGGCCACCACGTCCTTGGTTGCCATGCCCAGCAGGCAGGAGGCGACCGAGAGGGAGGACCACAGGAGAGGACCACGGGACCACCGACCACGGACCACAGGACCTCTGCGGCCGGTAGTCTCGTTGTCAGTGGTCAGTGGTCTCGCGGTCTCATCTGTTGCCCGGATGAAGCAGTACAGCGTCAGCAGGAGGAACAGGCCCGCCAGAGATTCCGCCCGCTGGATGACGTACGTCACCGCCTCGGTTTGCAGCGGATGCACGACCCAGAGCAGCGCCCCGCCCAGGGCGATGGCGAAGGCGTCGCCGGCGCTCAGCGCGAAGGGGTAAGCGCCAAGGGCCAAGGGACGAGGAGGCACCGGATATCGGATTGGCGGGGTCGGGAGGCCCCGCCCTACAGCGGTTTTTGAATCGTTCAGAATGCCCTTGGCCCTTACCCCTTGCCCCTTGCCCTGCCCCAGGCAAAGGGTCCGCCTGACGATGCCGAACAGCGTAAGCCCGGCGAGGACATGGATCGCCAGGTTGGCCAGGTGATAGCTCCAAGGCGCGAGGCCGCTGAGTGCATAGTTCAACGCCAGCGAAACGTTGAGCTCGGGCCGGCCCGCCACCGTGATGCCGCCGTCCACCGGCGGCGACCACGCGGTCGCCAGGCTGCGGATGCTCCGGTTCGCCACGATGGACAATTCGTCGTCGAACACGAACGGCGTCCGAATCGAGTTGTGATAGGCCGCCATTCCGCCCGCCGCGATCACCGCCGCGGCCATGAGGGAAGAATGCCACCACGGCGCCCTCGGCCCGGCTGCCGCCGGTCGCACGTGCGCCATCATTGCACCCCCGGCCCGAGGTTTTTTTCCAGAAACGCGACCACGGCGCTGTAGATCTGCAGGCGCTGCTTCGCGTTGCCGAGGCTGTGGCCGAGGTCGGACATGAACAGGCTCTCGGGCGGACGGCCGGCTTTCTCCAGCGCGGCGATCATCAGCCTGGCCTGATCGCGCGGCACGGTGTGGTCGTCCTTGCCCTGAATGATCAGCACCGGCGCGGTGATCTTGTCGGCGAAATTCACGGGCGAGATCGCCCGGAGAAACTCCTGATCCTTGTCCGGATCTCCGATCTCCCGCCGCCAATACCGGTTGGCGTCCTTGGCCTCGGGCTCGTGGCGCCGGTCGTCGTAGATTTCCGGCCAATCGGATACGCCCGCGATCGAGATGCCGCAGCGATACAGGTCGGGGTTGTGCCCGAGCCCGAACAGGGTTGAGTAGCCGCCGTAGCTGGCGCCCATGATGGCGATGTGCTTCGGATCCGCCACCCCGGCGGCGATCGCCCAGCGCGTGCCGTCCTCGATGTCATCCTGGAGGCCCTTCCCAATCTCCCGGCGCGCCTTGGCAAACAACTCCTCCCCGTAACCGGGCGAACCGCGGTAGTTCATCTGCAGCACGGCGTAGCCGCGGTTGGCCAGCAGCTGCACCAGCGGGTCGAACTTCCACACATCGCGCACCCAGGGTCCGCCGTGCGGCAGCACGATCAGCGGCAGCCCCTTCGGCTGGTGCCCGACCGGCACCGTCAGGAAGCCGTGGATGGTGAGGCCGTCACGCGCCTGGTATTTCACCGCGAGCATCGGCGCCATCTGGGCCGGCTTGATCCACGCCATGCGCGGCGCCAGGCGCGAGAGCTTGTGCTGCCCCCGGTCGAGCAGCATGTAGACGCCGGGGTTCTGGTCCGAGAAGGCCAGCCAGAGCTGCCGGGTTCCATCGAGCGACTCGCCCACAAACAGGTTCACCGTGTCCGGCATCGCCCGGTCCATGGCGGCCTGGCAGGTGGCATAGTTCCGGTCAAACCACTTGACGCGCGGGGCGTCGGTCACGTACCGGATGCCCAGCAGGGCGTCGCCCCTCGGCGAAAAGATCGCGCTCGTCAGCGGAACGCCGTCGACCGACAAGCCCAGGGTCCGTTCCGG
>JBAIXJ010000162.1:0-2505 GCA_037916645.1 Opitutales bacterium
GACCTGCTGCGCCGCATCCACGCGGAGGATCCGCTGCGCTGGCACGCGATCGTCAAGGAGTGGCACGGGGTTTCCGAGGAGACGACCACCGGCGTGCACCGCCTGTACCAGCTGCACGAGGCCGGCAAGCTGCTCGTGCCGGCGATCAACGTCAACGACTCGGTCACCAAATCCAAGTTCGACAACCTGTACGGCTGCCGGGAGTCACTCGCCGACGGCATCAAGCGCGCCACCGATGTCATGATCGCGGGGAAAGTCGCCGTGGTCTGCGGATACGGCGATGTCGGCAAGGGCTCGGCGCATTCGTTGAAAGGGTTTGGCGCGCGGGTCATCGTCACGGAGATCGATCCGATCAACGCCCTGCAGGCGGCGATGGAGGGCTTTCAGGTCAGCACGCTCGAAGAGACGCTTGGCCAGGCGGACATCTATGTCACCTGCACCGGCAACTGCGACGTGGTGACGTTCGAGCACATGCAGCGGATGAAGGACCAGGCGATCGTCTGCAACATCGGGCATTTTGATAATGAGATCCAGATGGCGCGCCTGAACGCCGCCGCGGGGGTGAAGAAACTCAATATCAAGCCGCAGGTGGACAAATACGTCTTCCCGGACGGCCACGCGATCTTCGTCCTCGCCGAGGGCCGGCTGGTCAATCTCGGCTGTGCGCACGGGCACCCGTCGTTCGTGATGTCCAACAGCTTCACGAACCAGGTTCTCGCCCAGCTCGATCTCTGGAAGAACCGGAGCGACTATCGGCCCGGAGTCTACCGCCTTCCGAAGTACCTGGATGAGGAAGTCGCGCGGTTGCATTTGGAAAAGATTGGAGTCCGGCTGACCAAGCTGACGCAAAAGCAGGCCGACTACCTTGGAGTGAAGGTGGAAGGTCCGTACAAAGCGGAACACTACCGGTACTGAGGTCACTACTGAATTGAAGGGGTGGGGCGCTTCGCAGGGCGCTGATGGCTAGCTTGTTACTTTGTGGGGATGGAACGGCAGCCATTACTTGACTATCTCACCCCAGAAACCTACGTTGGCAGCGAATGAGCCTCGAGCCGCAAGCCTCGAAACCTCCATCCGCCGTCGAAATCATCAAGGCCGGCAGCCGGCATTTGCGCGGTGATCTGGCCCGCGAATTCGGCGATCAGACGACGACGGGGATCACCGAGGCCAGCGCTCAGCTGACCAAGTTCCACGGCCTCTATTTTCAGGACGACCGCGACCAGCGGAACGAACGCCGCCGCCAGGGCTTGGAGAAGGCCCACATGTTCATGCTGCGCGTCCGGCTGCCCGGCGGCCGCTGCACGGCGCCCCAATACCTTGCGCTCGATCGGCTGGCGGACGAGCGCGGCAGCGGCACCCTGCGGCTGACGACGCGGCAGGTGTTCCAGCTTCACGGCGTGCTCAAAGGCAATGTGAAGCCCCTCATCCTGGGCATGCACGCCGTGCTGCTCGATTCGATCTCCGCGTGCGGCGATGTGAATCGCAACGTGATGGCTCCGCCCAACCCGGAGCGGTCGCCGCTGCACCAGCAGGTCTACGAAATCGCCCGGAGCTTTTCCGAATTCGCCCTGCCCAAATCCCGGGCCTACCACGAAATCTGGCTCGACGAGCAGCTCGTGGCCGGCGGGGAGCCGGCGGAGGATCCGCTTTACGGCGCCACCTACCTGCCGCGCAAGTTCAAGACCGGCTTTGCCGTGCCGCCGTCGAACGACGTCGACGTGTTCTCCCAGGATCTTGGCTTCATCGCCATCGTGGAGGACGGCGCGCTCGCCGGCTTCAATGTTGCCGTGGGCGGCGGCATGGGCATGAGCCACGGCAATGCCGAGACCTTTCCCCGGCTGGCCGACGTCATCGGTTTTGTCCCGCCGGAGCAGGTCCAGGCTGTTGGCGCGGCCGTCATCACCGCGCAGCGCGACCATGGCGATCGGGCGAACCGGCGGCACGCCCGCCTCAAATACACGATCGAGGACCGGGGCCTCGCCTGGTTCAAGGCCGAGGTCGAGCGCCGGGCGGGCTTCGCCCTCGCGCCGGCGCGGCCGTATGCCTTCACGCGGATTGCGGACGACTACGGCTGGCACCGGGCGGCCGACGGCTCGTGGTATTTCGTGCTTTTCGTGCTGAGCGGCCGAATCAAGGACACGGCGGGCCAGCGCATGAAGACCGCGTTGCGGGAGATCGCGCAGATCCATCGGGGCGATTTCCGCCTTACCCCCAGCCAGAACATCAGCATCTCGGGGATCGCGGAGGAGGACCGGCCGGCCGTCGAGGCGATCCTTGCCCGGCACGGCCTGGCGGACCAGAACCGGCAGAGCGGGCTGCGGCTCAACGCGCTGGCGTGCGTGGCGCTCCCGACCTGCGGACTGGCCCTCGCCGAAGCCGAACGCGCGCTGCCGTCGCTCCTGGATCAGCTGGAGACCGTGCTGGACCAGTGCGGCCTGCGCGAGACGCCGATCAGCCTCCGGGTCACGGGCTGCCCCAACGGCTGCGCCCGCCCCTACCTGGCGG
>JBAIXJ010000163.1:0-1784 GCA_037916645.1 Opitutales bacterium
TCACCTGGATTCTTCCCCTCGTGGTCCTGATGCTCATCTGGACATTCGTCTTCCGCAGGATGAGCACCGGAGGGCCGGGCGAAACATTCATGAGTTTCGGCAAGTCGCGCGCGAAGATTTACGGCGAGAGCGATGTGAAGGTAACCTTCAATGACGTTGCCGGCGTGGATGAAGCCAAGGAAGAGCTCCTCGAGATCATCGAGTTTCTCCGTCACCCTGAAAAGTTCACCAAGCTCGGAGGCCGCATTCCCAAGGGCGTGCTCCTGGTCGGCTCGCCGGGCACCGGCAAGACGCTGCTGGCGCGCGCCATCGCCGGCGAGGCGGGCGTGCCGTTCTTCTCCATCAGCGGCTCCGATTTCGTCGAGATGTTCGTGGGCGTGGGCGCGTCGCGTGTCCGCGACCTCTTCGTCCAAGGCAAGAAGAATGCGCCCTGCATCATCTTCATTGACGAAATTGATGCGGTCGGCCGCCATCGCGGCGCCGGCCTCGGCGGCGGGCATGATGAGCGCGAACAGACGTTGAACCAGTTGCTGGTCGAGATGGACGGCTTCGAGACCAACGAGGGCGTCATCCTGATTGCCGCGACCAACCGACCCGACGTGCTCGATCCCGCCCTGTTGCGTGCCGGCCGGTTCGACCGGCGTGTCGTGGTGCCGCGGCCCGATGTGAAGGGCCGTGAGGGCATCCTGCGTGTGCATACGCGACGGGTGCCGTTGGCCGATGACGTGGATCTGGCGCTGCTCGCGCGCGGGACCCCGGGCTTCGCCGGTGCCGATCTCGAGAACCTGGTCAATGAGGCCGCCTTGCTGGCGGCGCGCGGGAACAAAGATCGCGTCATGCACGCGGACTTCGAGATCGCCAAAGACAAGGTGATGATGGGTGCCGAGCGCAAGAGTCTCATCATGAGCCAGGAGGAACGGCGCAACACCGCGTATCACGAAGCGGGTCATGCGCTCGTGGCCAAATTGCTCCCGGGGACCGATCCGGTACACAAGGTCAGCATCATCCCGCGCGGCATGGCCCTGGGCGTCACGCAGCAAGTCCCCATCGATGATCGCCATTCGTACACCCGCGACTACATCCTCAACAGCCTGACGATCCGCTTCGGCGGCCGCGCCGCCGAGGAGCTGATCCTGGGGCACATCACCACCGGCGCGGCGGACGACATCGAAAAGGCGACCGACTGGGCGCGTAAAATGGTGTGCGAGTGGGGCCTGAGCGAGAAATTGGGCCCCATGACGTTCGGCAAAAAGGAAGAGCAGATCTTCCTCGGCCGCGACTTCACCCAGCTGCAGGATTACTCCGAACACACCGCCGTCGAGATCGATGGCGAGGTGCGCCGCATCATCCAGGAGAGCTATCAGCAAGCCAAGGACCTGCTGGCGACGAACATCGAGGTGCTCCATAAGATCGCCGAGGTGTTGCTGGACAAAGAGGTCCTGGACGGGGCGGAGATCGAAGAAATCATGCGCACCTTTGGCCGCGGCAACGGTAGCTCAGCCCTGACGGTTGCTAGCGCGGACGTCCGCGCGTAAGGCGCGGCGGTCCACACCGTCTCCCCGCGAAGGCGGGAATGACGAGCGAGGAAGCCCTGCATCTTCGGGCAGGGAGTCAGGGCCGGTCAGCGCGTGAGGGAAGTCCCCCTCTTACGGCCCGCAGCAGGACCCCCTCAGCGCTGGCAACCAGCGGGCAGAAAAGGTAATTCCATCCTGGGCTAAACGTTTTCCATCGCGTACGTGACGACATCGGCGGCACACGACCACAGGTGAAGTAGACCAGCGCAG
>JBAIXJ010000164.1:0-2814 GCA_037916645.1 Opitutales bacterium
TACATCAGGGCCGCCGGCAACAGCGCCGCCAGCGGAGGCGCGGTGCCACCCGCCTGCGGCGCCAGGGCCAGACTGAGGAGCGTCAGCGGCACGAGCAGCCAGGCCATGGCGCCCAGCACGATTTCGAGGATGCCAAACACCGTCAGACCGGTCTTGCGGTCGCGATATTCGCCAGGCGTTGCAGGATTCATAGGCATGGTGCGCGCAGGTTGAAGTCGGATCGTACCTCCCGCGAATGCACGCGAATCGGCACGAAGGCAATCCTCACCACGGAATACCCAGAAGGCACGGATCGGCGGAGGTCATCCGTCGTATCTGTGCAGTCCGTGGTGCAGTGGACGCGACGCCCCAGCCTTCGCGGGGCTCGCCGCCGCCAAAGGCATTGCAATTGCCGCCGCCGCCCCGCATAATGCGCAGGTTGCGATTCAGTTTGGCTCCATTTGGACTGCGCTCCTTCGCGGAATTGTCCCATGCCCGTCACCTACAGGATCGAGAAGGCCCGCCGGTTGCTGGTCCTCACCGCGACCGGCGTGGTGACCGCCAGCGAGGTGCGGGAGTGGCGCCAGGCCCTGGGGCGCGATCCGGATTTCGCCCCCGATCATCGCGCCCTGTTCGACGGCACCGCGGTCACGAAATTCGATCTGTCCACGGACGACGTCTACGCCATCGTGGCGGCGCCGCTGTTTGCCCGGAACGCCCGGCGGGCCTTCGTCGCCACGAATCGCCTCGGCTTCGGCCTGGCGCGCATGTTCGAATCGCTCCGGGCCATGAAGGGCGAAACGGGGATTCGCGTTTTCAGCAGCCGCGAGCAGGCCATGGCCTGGCTGGAGTCCCCGCCGGGCGACAGCGCCCACCCGTTCGGCTGAGGCGGGCCGCGGATGTGGCCTCCCGCGAATCACACGAATGTTCGCGAATGGTTATGTATTTCGGTCTGGGGCACCACTGATGCCCACTGATCTCCACTGATACGGGAGCGGTAGCTTGAAGTCCGAGGGCGCTTTTTCACTGCGAAGTGCGCGCAGGGACGCGAACGTTCCCCCTGGAGTGAGAGGCGGCTTTTCTGTTCGCAAGATCCCCCGAGATCTTCGACGGGGCGACGGCGGAGCGCCCGCCGTATCGGTCTTCTTCAAAGCACTAATCTGGCGAACTAGTGCAAACGGCCGGACGATCTCGTCGCGGCTACTCGTGCGCCCAGGTCACCGAGAATCCCGTGCCACGGTCCTGGAGCCCCGACGGCTCCGCTTTGGGCGTGCCGTCCGCCGTCTCCATCGTGATCGCGTCGAATTGCCACTGGCCGTCGTCAATCGCGCCGGTGTGCCCATTCATGGAGGCGGAGCAGGCGTAGAAATCCACCGTGCCAAAGTTCGCGAGGGGCAGCACTCCACCCGACCACGGCGCCTCCATGATCCACTCCGCTGACAGTCGTTGGGCCGACGGAGCGCGTTGCGTGATCGAGAAACTGACGGGGGTTCCATTCTCCTCCACATCCAGATTCGTGATCGTCAACGCAAACGCCCCCTTCGAAAGGTATTCCACCTTGGCGGCGATCCGGTCGCCGGGATTCACGGGGAAGCCAACGATCATATAGGCCCATTTGGGATACATCTCGAACCAGGCATAGTATTGGGCGCTGCCGTCGGACCAGTCCTGCTCAGTGCCGATCTGCTCCACCGTGCTGTCGGCATAGCCGTCAAGCCCGATCCAGGCGGAGGAATAGGTAGCCGTCGCTGTGCCCGACGTGACCGCGGGCACCACCCACACGCCGGTCACGTCGGTGAACGTGACGGGCGCGGCCGGCTTCTTGCCCTTCCCGGAGGGACTCGGGGTGAGCGGGAAAACGGCGTAACCGCTCCAGTTCGAGCTGGTGCCGTTCGCGTTGCGGAGGCGCGGCGCCTGCCGGGCGTGATGAACGGCGGAAGCGGGAATCCGTTTGAGGGCGAAGGGGGTGGTCGGGGCGGGCTTCTCCCCACCCTGCCCTCCCGACGCGGAATTCGGCCCCGCGGCCAGCAAGGAAAGCACGGCGGTCAGGGCGAGGGTCGCGGTCAGAACGGTTCTTTTCGGTTTCATTTTTGGGGCCTGTGGCTGGTTGATCCTGTTACCGGAGTTCATGCCTCCTGCCGGGCCGGCAACCGGCGGGCAGAAGGCCGAGAAATGACAAGGAACACGCACCGCCATTCGATGGGCAGGGGGGCTGGCGATTGTCCCGCAATCGCCAACGCCGCGCGCGTTGGAATGCGTGGACCACGGTCTGCCTTATATGAGCAATGGAGCCCCGGCACAAGGCCGGAAAACGACCCGCCGAAGCGACCCATCGGGAATGATCCGCCGCGCCGGAATCGCGCGGCCGATTCGGGAAGCCACGGGGCGGCCTGGCCGCGGCTGCCATTGGCTTGTTGACCGCGGACACGGAGTCAGATACTGGCGGGAAGAGACCAGGCAGCGCGCCGCACGGGCCGCCCCCACTCATGACCTCACCGTCCACCCGCTCAGGCAGTTCGTCCGGGATGGTCGTGCCCCCGAGGCGGCGGGCTTGGTTCTGCGCGGTGACGGTGCTTTTGTTGATCGCCCCCGCTCGCCGGATTCACGCCCAGGTGATCGCCACCCACTGGATTGCCCCGGGCACCGGCAGCTTCACCACGGCCGCAAACTGGGACAACGGCGTGCCGTCGAGCTCCTACGACACGTTTATCGCGAACGGCACACTCGCCACGCCGACGATGGCGACCCTTAGCGGCACCGGCAGCGTCAGGACCCTGCAAATCGGCGCGAACAACATCCTGTACCTCGGCTTGGGGTCCACGTTCGGGGTGTACG
>JBAIXJ010000165.1:0-6345 GCA_037916645.1 Opitutales bacterium
CCTTCATGAACCCCGACGGCTCGATTGCGGTCGTGGTCATGAACGCGACCGACGCGGCCATGCCGTACCAGCTCCGCCTCGGGCCGAACGCCGCCGCGCTGGAAAGCCCGGCGCATTCGATCATGACCTGCGTGTTGAGGGCGGATTGAGCGGGGCGGATACTTTTTTCACAGAAGGACGCAAAGGAAGCAGAGGTCGGTTGTCACAGGAGCGAATTGTAGTTCGATTTCGGGCGCCGGGTTCTTTCTTCACAGAAGGAAATGGAGGCAACCGAGGTAGGGCGCGTTATCCTTAACGCGCCGATGGGGTATCTCGCACGGGGGCACGCAGAGGTGGCACAGGGCTGCTTTCACCGGAGCCACGGAGGAACCGGAGGCGGTGGAATCTGTTTTGGCCGTGAAAAATCGCAGGGGCGCCCTGCCGTACGGCAGAGTTGCGTCCTTTACTCCGGCAACGGCAAACCCGCCGCGCGGGCGGCGGTGGCCGCGTCCACACCGGTGGCGATCCGGCGCCAGGCGTCGCGGACCGCGTCGGCCGGCGGATCGATCAACCGCGCCCACCGGGCCGCCTCCGGAAAGGCGCGGATGAGGACGGTCTCACCGCTGTGCAAGCGCAGCTCGAGCTTGGTGAGCGACGACGGCGGGCTGCCGGCGAGCGCGTGCGCCCGGGCGAACAGCAGATCCGGCCAGGGGATCAGCCGCGCGCGGCGCTCCTCCGGGCCGATCGCGATGCCGTCGGTGCTCAGCCGGATGAACCGCGTGGCAGCGATCCACTGCCGCAGCAGAAGCACGCCGACAGTCAGGCCGACGGCGAGCAGGACGCCGGCGACGGCCAGCGCGGTGGCGAAACCGAGGGCGCGCAGATGCAGGCAGACCACGGCGGCCACCACGGGCACGGCGAGGATGGTGCCGGCAATCTCGGCGCGCCCGAGACGCGGGCCGGCAAAAACGACCGGCGTTGCGTAGAGGCGCCGCAGGAATTCCGGAATCCGCGCGTCATCCCCGGCCGGCTTCACGATCTGCAGCTGCCAGTAATCGAGGATTTCCCGCTGCAGGGAATCGACTCCGGGGCGAAAGGCACCCCAGGTGATTTCCAGCGGAGCGCCGGTGGATTCGAGAATCAGGCTCTGTTGGATTGGGATCACCTCGTACGCCGCGGCTTTTTCGGTCCGGCAGCCCCGGAAGTCCCGCCAGGCGAGGGTGCGCTCGAACCGCCGGAAGCGGGGACGGAACAACGCGCGCCAGCCGGGCTGATAGCAGCGCACCGCAATACCGGCGGGCGAGAGCTCGAGGCGCGGGCGGTGAAGCAGGACGTCGATCCGCCGCAGGAACGCGAGGGCGCTCAGCAGGCAGAGGCTCGCGAGCAACGCGGCGATGCCCGCGACCAGGAGGCCGCCGCCGGTGTCGCCGTGCGGCTCGACCAACCCGCGGACGAACGCGTACGCGCCCGCGCCGCAGCCGGCCGCGATCAACCCATGGACCAGCGCGAGCACGACGTGCGGGATCCAGGCCGGCGGGATGACGGGGGGGTTGGACATTGGGCCGAGATTGGGGTCGCGCGGCTCGCGACTCAATCCTCGCCGGCCCGATGGCGCGTTCCCTCGTCCCTCATCCCCTCATTCTCGTATTCTCCTATTCTCCGATGCTCCCTTCCCCCGCCTCCCGCCCCAGCGTGCCGGGAACGCCTTCCACAAAGTTCCGCTCCTCCCGGAGGATCAACCGCCGGGACTGGGCGAAGCTGAAATTCTCCCGGCCCTCCGGATCGGCGCGGATGCGGGCCCGGTACGCCTCGTAGGCGGCGAGGCTGGCGAAGGCGATGAGGGCCCAGGCCACGTTGTTCGTGCCCTCGTAGGGAAGGAAATATCCGATGAGGTGGCCGCCGCACCGCGGGATGATGCGGCCCCAGTTGGCGGCGTAGGTGGCGAACTCCGCGCGCTGCTGCGGATCGATTTCGTAGCGGATCAGGCAGGTGATCGAGGGGGTGGTCGTTTGCATACGGGGCGGACTGTGCCACATTTCCGGCGGCGACGATTCGTCCGCCATCGAACCATGGATGCCGCCACGACCCCTGAGACCGCCGTCGCCGGGATCGCCGCCGCCATCGGCGAGCCGGCGCGGGCCCGGATGCTGTTCTGCCTGATGGACGGCCATGCGCGCACGAGCACCGAGCTCGCCATCGTGGCGGAAGTCTCCCCGCCCACCGCCAGCGCCCACCTGAACCGGCTGCGCGCCGGCAACCTCGTGCGGATGGCGGCGCAGGGGAAGCACCGGTACTACGGCCTGGCGGGGCCGGAGGTGGCGCGCGCGCTCGAAGGCCTCAGCGTGCTGGCCGGCGGCCCGCGCCCGGCGTTCACACCCGCGACGCCGGTCCGCCTGCGCCAGGCCCGGACGTGCTACGATCATCTCGCCGGCACCGTGGGCGTGCAGTGGCACGACCGCCTGCTGGAACTCGGCTGGCTCACGGTGAACCCGCGGCGCGCCGACGCGGATTACCATCTGACGCCGGCGGGGCGGCAGGGCTTCGCGGCGCTGGAGATCGACGTTGACGCCCTGCGGTCGCTTCGCCGCCGGTTCGCCTATGGCTGCCTCGACTGGAGCGAGCGCCGGCCGCATCTCGGTGGGGCGCTGGGCGCGGCCCTCCTCGAGGCGGCGCTCCGGCGCAAGTGGTTCGTGCAGGATTTCGACAGCCGGATCCTGTCGCTGACCGCCCGCGGCCGCGCCGAGCCGGCCGCGCGCTTCGGGCTGCGATGGTGAGCGAACGGTCGATCATCTGCTCACGCAGAGGCGCAAAGGCGCCAAGAATCAATCGAGCGCCGAAGGCGGAGTTTTTCTCACCGCAGAGACGCAGAGGGATCTGGTCGGGTCGGAATGGATGGGGGAAGACGGATTTCTCTCTCACCACTGATGAGCACTGATTCTCACTGATTTCACCCTGAACCGAATCAGTGCCCGTCAGTGAAAATCAGTGGTGGGAAAAATGTCCGGCCATCAAAATCGGAGCATTCCTTTTTTCACCGCAGAGACATGAGGATGCAGAGGCGCGAAGCGAGAGGATCTTCTATGCAGGGAGCTTGGCGGCTTGGCGTCTTCGCGTGAGAGGAATATCGCCCGTCAGCTGGTTAATCACTCGACCCGGAATCGCGCCGTCAGGCCGGAGCGGTCCTCCGCGTGGCGGGCGAGGACGGCCTCGTATTCGAGCGGCTCGACGATCCAGCCGCGGCCCGGGTCGAAGTACGCCAGGTCGGCCGCGGGCACGGTCAGGGCGACCGTCCGGGTCTCCCCCGGCGCGAGCGAAACCCGCGCGAACGCCTTGAGCTCGCGCGGGGCACGCTCCACCCGTGATCCCTGCGCGGTCACGTAGAGCTGCACGACCTCGTCGCCTGAGATTGCCCCGGTGTTGGTGACGTCGACCGTCGCCCGCAGGGCGTCGCCGTGGCCGAGCCGCGCCGACGCGAGCCGGAGGTTGGCGTGCTTCCAGGTGGCGTAGCTGAGCCCGAAGCCGAACGGGAACGCCGCCGTCGCGCCGTCGCGCGCGAGCTTCCGGTAGCCGTGCCACAGATCGTAGGTGATCTTCGTGGCGTCGCGGTCGAAGAAAGGGAGATCCTCCGCGCGGCGGGGGAAGGTGCACGGAAGCCGGCCGCCCGGGTTGACGCGGCCGAGGAGGACGTCGGCGAGCGCGTGGCCGCCCTCCATGCCCGGATACCAGAGCACCAGGATCGCCGCCACGCGGTCGCGCCACGCCTCGGTGATCACGGCGCTCCCAACCATCAGGACGACGATCGTGCGCGGCTGCGCGGCGGCGACCGCCTGGATCAACTGTTCGTCGCGCGGGTGGAGCGTGAGCCGCTCGCGGTCCCCGCCGGCCGAGAAGCCGCCCTCCTGCGACCCATGGCCCGGCACGATCTTCCTCGCGATCGGCGCTTCCTCCGGCGTGGGAGGCGGGAACAGCGGAGCGAACGTCGGGATCATGTCCGGCGGAATGTATTCGCCCTCGTCCTCGTGGGTGTAGCCGACCACCACCACGGCGGCGTCCGCGTCGGCAGCGGTCCGGGCGGCTCGGGCCGGATCGGCGCCGTCGTCGGACACGACCCCGCGGTCGCCGAGCGCGGCGCGCAGGCCTTCGAGGGGCGTGACGACGTGGGCCGGCTGCGTGTTGCTGGATCCGCCGTCGCCGGTGTTGGGGACGGAGGCGAGGCGGCCGATGACCGCGAGGCGCCGCGCGCCGGCGAGCGGCAGGGCGCCAAGCTCATTGCGCAGGAGGACGATGCTCTTCTGTGCGGCCTCGCGGGCGAGCTGCCGGTGGGCGGCGCAGCCGACGACCGCCGGCGTGTAGCGCGCGGGATCGCGCCCCTGTCCGAACCGCACCTGCTGGCGCAGCACGCGCAGCGCGGCGTCGTCGACCCGTGCCCGCGGCACCTCGCCGCGTTCGACCAGCGGCGGCAGCTCGCGGGCCCAGTGCATGGCGAACGGCATCTCGATGTCCTGCCCCGCCAGCGCGGCCCGGCGGGAATCGCGCAGGCCGAAGATGAAATCGGTCATGACGTAGCCCGCGAAGCCCCACTGGCCCTTCAGGAGGTCCGTGAGCAGCGCGCGGTTCTGGCCGCACCAATCGCCGTTGACGCTGTTGTAGGCGCTCATCACCGAGGCCACCCCGGCGTCGACGACCGTTTTGAAGTGGGCGGCGTAGATCTCGTGCAGGGCGCGGTCGTCGATGGTGACGTCGACCTTGAACCGCGCGTTCTCCATTGAGTTCAGGGCGAAATGCTTCACGCAGGCCATGGCGTGGCGCTGCACGCCGCGGGCGAGCGCGGCGCCCAGCGCGCCGAGCAGGCGCGGGTCCTCGCCGTACGTCTCCTGCGCGCGGCCCCACGCCGGGTGGCGCAGGAGGTTGATGCACACTCCGCCGAAATGGTTGCCGCCGAGCGCGCGGAGCTCCGTGCCGATCGCATCGCCGATGCGCTCCTCCAGCGCGGGATCCCAGGCGGCGCCGCGCGCCATCGACACCGGGAAGGTGGTCGCGCCCTTCATGATGATGCCGCGCGGTCCGTCGACGAACCGCACCCCGGGAATGCCCAGCCGCGGCACCGCGCCGGCCACCCACGGCCGGCTGGCGTAGCCGCCCGGCGCCATCATCTCGGCGAGGCCCGGCCAGAACGCCGTGTCGCCGTGCATCATCCCGAGCTTCTCCGCGGGCGTCAGCTGCGCGAGCAGTCCGCGCGCCTTGGCGTCGATTTCCGCGGGGGTCAGCGCGGCCGGGGTCTCGAGCGCGCCGAAGGCGGCGCGCGCAGGGGAGGAGGACGTCGAGGTCATGATTGAAGGCTGCGGCCGGAGGCGAACGCGGGCGGCGGGTCGGAAAGGGGTGCGCGGGGAGACTTCAACCCGCGGCCGCGCCGGGTTCAAGGGCGCCGGCACTCTAACGTTGGAACGCCCGGTGCGGGCAGCAGATTCAGGGGGCCGCGGGGCGGCGCAGGAACGGCTGGGCCTTCAGCCATGCGATCAACTCGTCGGCCATGGCACGGTGGTCGGCCACGCGCGGGTGGTTGTTCGACCAGTGCTGGAACACGAAGTGCGCGACGTGCGGATCGACCGGCTCGAGTTCGGCGACGGCGGCCTCCCACGCGCGGCGCAGCTCCGGGCTCTGCGCGCCACCCCACATGCCGCCGCGCAGCAGGACGATTTGCGCCGCCGGATGCGCCTGGCGGACGGCGCGGATGAGCGCGACGTAGTTCGCGGTGTAGTTTGCGGGGAAGGGGAGGTGTTTGGCGCGAGGGTAGGAGTCGTCGTTCTCGCCGAGGTTCACGAACACCACGTCCGGGGTCCAGGCGGCGAGATCGGCCCGGGGCGAGCCGGGTTTCGGATAGACGCGGTCCCAGATCTCGCCGACCGGGGGCGGGCTCCAGCCCGTGGCGACGCCCATGCCGCTCACGGCGATGCAGCGGTAGTCGGCGTCAAACGCGGCCGCGGTGAGCGCGCCGTAGGCGAGGGCGTTGTTGTGCGTGCGGCGGTCGTCCCACTGGTCGGCGGGGCCGTCCTCGTCGCACGCGCCGGCCGTGATCGAGTCGCCGATGAACTCCATCGCCATCCGGTAGCCGGGGGCGGCGGGGGCGGCGACGTCGGCGGTCGGCGCGAGCTCGAGGCCCGTGAACCGTGCGGTGCCGGCGGATGCCTCGGAGCGCTTGAACAGCATGAGCCGGTGGCGGCCGGCAGCCAGCGGCAGCGGGCAGGCGAGGCGCTGGCCGGCGCCCGGCGGCACGGCGAGGATGGCCGTCGCGCCGTCGATATGGAGGTCGAAGAAATTCTGGCCGTCGAGGCCGTCGAAGCGCAGGACGAGCTGGTCGCCGGTGAA
>JBAIXJ010000166.1:0-2813 GCA_037916645.1 Opitutales bacterium
TGACGGCCGGGCTGGGCTGGAAGTTCGACGAACACTCCTCGTTCGACGCCTCGTTCACCTACGGATTCGGCGTCACGGTCACCAACGGCGCCGGGGCGACGATCAGCCACAAGCAGACGAACGCCCAACTCATGTACAGCTACCGGTTCTGACCGCGCCCGGGCCCTTCGGGGCCGGCGCCTCGCGCCGCCGTGAACACGCTCTCCCGCCGCCGTTTTCTCAAGATCACCGCCAGCGCGCTGGCGGCGGCCGGGGTGGCGGGCCGGCTCGGCGGGGCCGTGGCGGGACGGGTCGAAAAAACCGTCCGCGCCGGGGTGCGGAAGGTGCCCACCTTCTGCGACCTCTGTTTTTGGAAGTGCGGCGCGATTGCCACCGTGCGCGACGGAAAACTGTGGAAGATCGAGGGCAATCCGGCCGACCCGCTGTGCCGCGGTCGCCTCTGTCCGCGCGGCACCGGCGGGGTGGGGGCGCATGATGACCCCGATCGGCTGCGGGCGCCGCTGATCCGGACGGGCGCCCGCGGCGCGGAGCGCTGGCAGGAGGTCACCTGGGACGAGGCGCTCGATGCGATCGCGCAGCGGATGCAGCGGATCAAGGCCGAGCACGGCCCGGAGGCGATGGCGCTGTTCGCCCACGGCCTCGGCGGCGGATTCTTCCGCCACACGTTCCGGGCCTACGGCACGCCCAACATCGCCGAGCCCGCCTTCGCGCAGTGCCGCGGCGCGCGCGACGTCGGTTTCGACCTCACGTTTGGCGACGAGATCGGCTCGCCGGAGCGCACCGACATCGCGAACGCGGACTGTCTCGTGTTGATCGGTTCGCACCTGGGCGAAAACATGCACAACACCCAGGTGCAGGAGTTCGCCGACGCGGTCGGCCGCGGCGCCAGCGTGATCGTGGTGGATCCCCGGTTTTCGGTGGCGGCGGGCAAGGCCAAATACTACCTGCCCATCAAGCCTGGCACCGACCTCGCCCTCTTGCTGGCGTGGATGCAGGTGCTGGTAAAGGAAGGGCTCTACGACCGGGAATACGTCGCGAAATATGGTTACGGCTTCGATTCCTTCGCCGCCGCGCTGGAAACCTGCACGCCCGAGTGGGCCTATCCGGAGACCGGCATCGAGCCCGGGGTCATCCGGGCCACGGCGCGGGAGATGGCGCGGCATCGGCCGGCGACGCTCGTCCATCCGGGTCGCCACGTGAATTGGTACGGTGACGATGCCCAACGCAGCCGCGCCATCGCCCTGCTCAACGCCCTGCTCGGCAGCTGGGGCCGCCGCGGCGGGCTGTTTGTGCCCGTGGGCCTGGATGTTCCCGGCTATCCCTATCCGGCGTATCCCAAGCCGGCCCGCCCGGCGGCGGACAATCCCGGCCGGAAATACCCTTTTGCCAGCGGCGCGCTCACCAACGGCCTCCGCGACGCCACGCTCACCGGCCAGCCGTACCCGATCAAGGGCTGGTTCGTCTACGCCACCAACTTGATCTATGCGCTGCCGGACCAGGCGGCCACGATCCGTGCGCTCCAGCAGCTCGACCTGGTGGTGGCCGTGGACACGCTGCCAAGCGAGATCGCCGGCTGGGCCGACGTGGTCCTGCCGGAGACGACCTACCTCGAGCGGTACGACGACCTCAACACCAGCCAGTTTCGCGAACCGTTCATCGGCCTCCGGCAGCCGGTGGTCGACGCGCCGCACGACCAAAAGCCCGGCTGGTGGATCGCGCGCCGGCTGGCGGAAAAGCTCGGCCTGGCGGCGTACTATCCGTGGCGCGACATCGAGGAGTACCTTGACCACCGGCTGAAGGCGGCCGGCCTCGGCCTGGAGGTACTGAAACGCGACGGGATCATCCGCGGGGCGCCCAAGCCGATCTATTTCGAGGACGGGGCGCCGGCGGTCTTCGACACCCCTTCGGGCAGGATTGAGTTCTATTCGCCCCGCCTCCAGCAGGCCGGCTTCGATCCCGTCCCGCAGTACCGCCCGCCGGAGGCCGGGCCGCCGGGCGCCTTCCGCCTGCTCACCGGCCGCGCGCCGGTGCACACGTTCAGCCGCACCCAGACCAATCCGCTGCTCCACGACCTGATGAGCGAGAACGCCGTCTGGGTGAACGCCGTCGCCGCGCGCCGGCTCGGACTGAAGAACGGCGATTACGTGCGGCTCCGGAACCAGGACGGCGTCGTCAGCGAGCGCGTCCGGGTCAAGGCGACCGCCCGCATCCGTTCGGACTGCGTCTATCTGGTCCACGGCTTCGGCCACACGTCGCGCGGGCTGCGCCGCGCCTACCTGCAGGGCGCCAGCGACGCGCAGTTGCAGTCGCGCTACCGGACCGACCCGCTCATGGGTGCCACCGGCATCAACGTCAACTTCGTGACCCTCGAACCGGAGGCCTGACGATGGCGCGCTACCTCATGGTCATCGACACCCGCCGGTGCGTCGGTTGCCAGGATTGCGTCGCGGCGTGCAAAACCGAGAACGGCGTGCCGCTCGGCTTCACCCGCGACTGGATCACGGAGACGGCGGAAGGCGATTTTCCGACCGTGCGCCTGGAGATCCGTTCGGAGCGCTGCAACCACTGCGCCAACCCGCCGTGCGTGCATTGCTGCCCCACCGGCGCGAGCCACGTGCACCAGCCGGGTGGGGTGGTGCTGGTGGACCGCGAAAAGTGCATCGGCTGCAAGGCGTGCCTGGCGGCGTGCCCCTACGACGCGCGCTTCATCCATCCCGACGGGTATGCGGACAAGTGCACGTTTTGCCTGCATCGTGTTGAGCAAGGCCTGGATCCCGCGTGCGTGGCGGTGTGCCCCACCCGCTGCCTGCATT
>JBAIXJ010000167.1:0-16638 GCA_037916645.1 Opitutales bacterium
TCGCGGGCAGGTCGACGTAGCCGCCGGTCGCGGGCTGCACGGACGGCGCATGGCCGATGCGGCGGGAGTAGAAGACCAGATCATCGTCGATGCCGGTTTCGAAGATGGTCTTCCCCTCGAGGAAGAACGGCCGCTTTTCGGCGAAGAACGTCTCGTAGGTGGTCAGGTTGACCTGCGACGGGTCGGCCTCGACCTGGCCGAAGTCGGGATTCACCGTCAGGTCGAGCGTGAGGTTGCTGGCGATGCCGATCTTGGCGTCCAGCCCGCCCTCGACCGTCGCGTCCGCGCCGCGGCGGTAGGGGTTGCCGGCCTCGGCGGCGGTGGTCGCGTACTTGACCCGGGCGTAGGGCAGGAGCTCGATCCGGCGCGACGCCGGCAGGTCGCGCAGGCCGTGCAGCTCGCCAAACGAGTAGACGAGGCCCGGGTTGTCCATCGGCAGCAACTGCCAGTTGCTCTCCTCCTGCAGCCGGTCGATCCAGCGCCAGCTATGCAGCCCCCACACCTGCTCCTTCTGGTTGCCGTAGCGGAGCTGGCTGAGGGGAATGCGGTACTCGGCGGTCCAGGCGCCCGGCTCGGTGCCGACCTTCCCATCCCACACCGCGTCCCAACTCGTGTCCCAGCCGTCGTTGCGGAGGATGAGGTCGATCTTGGAGCCGCCCGAGGTGAGATTGAATTCGAAGCCGGTGCGCCGGTCGAAATAGCTGTCGAAGTTCACCCCGACGATGTCGCCGAGGAACTGGTCGCGGTTGCCGCGCAGGCGGGGCACCTTGGCGAGCTCGGCGTCATGGGCTCGGATGGCAACGTAAATGTACCGGTCGTCATAGAGGATCTTGAGCTCGGTCGGCTGGGACCCCGGCTGCCCCTCGTGCGGCTCCCGCTGGGTATAATCGCCGGCCCATTCACCCTGGCTCCAGCAGGCATCGTCGAGCTTGCCGTCGATTTTCGGCGCCGGTCCGGTCAGCCGCGTGGCGTTGTAGATGCGCTTGGGCAGGGGGCCCTTGGGGGCCGGGGGCGCCGGCGCTTGGGCGGCGCGGACCGCCAGCGTTCCGGCCAACAGCAGCGCCACGGCCCAGGCGAGGCGCGCGCATCCCGTGCGGGCTGCGGGCGGAAAGGAATGGACGGGGGAAGGCGGTGAACCGGGCGGGAAAGGCATCAGCTGAAGCGGGAGGAAAAGAAAGGCGGCAGGTTATACCGGAGCGCCGCCGCCGGCGCCATGGGCGGAACCCCCAATCGGATGGGCGAAATCCCCGGTGCCCGCCAGATTGTTTTTTGAGGCGCGACGCCCACGTCGCGTACCCGAGGCGATCCGGCGATCCGCCTTCGCCAAGTGGCTCCGACGAGGCTGAAATTCGACGGGCCTGGCCGAAGCTCACGCGGGGGCTGGCGAGGGCGTCGCCGCTCCACGGGCCGGATGGTCGCCGGGATTCGCCGGAAGTGTGAAAGAGCCCTAGCTCTTGCGGATGGTGACGCCGCCGTTGACCGAGCGCAGCTTGATGGTGGAGCCGCCGGCACCGAGCGTGCCGCGGAGGCTGCCCCGCCCCGAGGTTTCGGCCGTGAGCGGGAGGTCGCTGTGCACGCCGCCATTGACCGTGCTGGCGTCGACCGTGGCGCCGACGTCCGCGGGCAGCGCGAGCTCGATGCCGCCGTTGACCGTCTCGCAGCTCACATGGACGTCGGCCGGCAGGCCGTCGAATTCCGCGAAGATGCCGCCGTTGACCGAGTGGAGCTCGGCCGCCTGGTGCAGACCGCTCGCGCGGACGCCGCCGTTGACCGACTTCAGGTTCACCGGCCCGCGGACCCCGTCGACCTTGATGGTGGAGTTGACGGATTCGATCTCCTTGAGGGCGGCCCCGACGGGCACGCGGAGCGTGTAGCGCACCTCGCCGCGGGCCCGGTTGCCGGGCAGGATCCCGGATTTTTCGTGATCGGACTTGATGACGATCCGGTTCGGCTCCGCCTCGATCTTGACGTGGATCTTCGCGAGGTCCTCCGCGTTCTCGGCCTTCTTCACGGCCTCGACCGCGACCTCGTTCTTGTCCCACGCCTTGATCGTGATGTCGCCGTTGATGTTGGACAGCGTGACCGTGCCGTTGGCCGTCAGCGGGTAGTTCTGCGTGATCGTCTCGGTGACCGAGCCGCGCGCGGCGCCGGCGAGGAGAAGGCCGGCGGCAAGACAGGTGATGGTTTTCATAGGAAAGGCAGGTTGGGTTCAGTTCAGGTGCGCCACGAGGTGGCAGGTTTTTCCGCCACGACGGACGGACTCCAGCAGTTCGACCTTCACGGGCCGTCCGAGTGCGGTCTCAATCAGGGTCTGGTGGGTGGCCCGCGTGCATTCGCAGTGCACGTCGTTGGGGAGCGCCGGGCGATTGCGGGCGGCCGGGCAGTAGCAGTGGTCGCCGTAGCGGATGTGCATGAGCCCGCCCTCGCGTTCGACCCGGAAGTTCTTCCGGTAGGCCTCGAAGAGCTTCTCCGGATCGCCCCGGCCGGCCGCGGCGATGTCCTGTTTGAACTTGTGCCGCTGGTAGCAGCCGCGGCCGCAGGCCTGCATGAGCTTCAGCTGGACCGCCGGATCCACCTCGGCGTCGATGGCGGCGAACAGGTCGGTGAGCCAGTTGTTGACGAACTGGACCTCGTACTGCGCCTGTTTCAACGCCTGGTCGACCGGCGGGGTCGGCGGCGGCGGGATCGCCGGCGGCGAGGCCGGCGTGGCGTCGGCCGCGGCGGCCCGCGGGCCGAACACGAGCCCAAGGCAGGAGGCGCAGGCGAAGCCGGCGGAGGTGCGGAGGAATTCGGAGCGGTTCATTTTTTGGGAGCGCTAAGCGCTAAGTGGCAAGAGCGAAGCCGGTTGGCGGTTGAGGATGAATAGGTCGGAAATGCGCGCCGGTTCTGGGATTGCCTGCAGCTGTCGGCGAAGAGCTTGCCGTTCACTCCGCCCGCAGCGCCTCCGTGGGGTTGACCCGGGTCGCGCGCCGGGCCGGCACGTAGCAGGCGAACAGCGCCGTGCCGCCGAGCAGCGCGACCGCCGTGCCCAGCACGAGCGGGTCGGCGGGGCTGACGTTGAACAGGATGGACGACAGCGCCTTGCCGACGAGCAGCGCCAGCACCGTGCCGCCGCCGATGGCCACCGCGACCTGCAGGACGGCCTGTCTCATGATCAGGCGGAAGACATCCGCCGGCAGCGCCCCGAGCGCCATGCGGATGCCGAGCTCGCGGCGGCGGCGGGCCACGGCGTAGGCCTTGACGCCGTAGACGCCGACGACGGCGAGCAGGAGCGCGATCGAGCCGAAGGTGCCGAACAGCACCGCGCCGAGGCGGATCACCCAGAGGCCGGCGTTGCCTTCGACCAGGTCGGCGAAAGTCGTCACCCGCAGCAGCGGCAGGTCGGGATCGAGCCGGCGGAGCTCAGCCCGGATTCCGCCGACCGCCGCGCGCACGGCGCGGGGATCGGTGGTCGCCAGGCGGAGGTTCACGAAGACGGCGGGACTGAAGGCCTTCGCGAGCGGCAGGTAGAGGTGACCCCGCAGCTCACCCGTGCCGGGCTCGACGCGGCTGTTGCCGACGACGCCGACCACCTCCATTTCGGCGGGCGAGCCGTCAGTCGGCGGCGTGGTGTAGCGCAGACGCTGCCCCAGGGCCTCGCCCTGCGGAAAGAGCTGCTTCGCCAGACGTTCGTCGATGATGGCGGTCAGCGGCCCGTCCTTGTTCTCCGCCTCCACCGGGGTGAAGGTGCGGCCGCGGTGCAGGGGAATGCCGATGGCCTCGAAGAAGCCCGGCGTGACACCGGCGAAGGTGCCGTCGAACCCGGGAGGCGGCGCCTTCGGATCGGCGGCGGGCGCGGCTCCGGCCGGCATGACGCGCCGCTCGTTGATGACGTTCGTGTACGGCAGGGCCGTGCTCAGGGAGGCCTGCTGCACGCCGGGCAGCTGCTGGACGCGCGCGAGCACGGCAAACATGCGCTGCCGCGCGGCGGTCTCCTCGGTGTTCGTCATCGAGTAGTCGATTTCGCTGACGAGGCCTCCGGCGGTGGAGAAGCCGAGATCGAGCCCCGCCGCGTTCAAGGCGCCGCGGAAGAACAGGCCGCCGCTGAACAGGAGCACCAGCGACAGCGCCAGCTGCGCCAGCACCAGGCAGTGCCGGCCGGAGAAGAACCGGTTCCACCGGCCCACCGCGGCCGGCTCGCCGCTTTGCTGCTTGAGATCGTGCACGACATCCGCGCGGACGGATTTCAGCGCCGGCCCCAGGCTGAAGAGCAGGGTGGCGACGACACAGAAGAGGAACGTGGCGCCGAGCACGGTGGCGTCGGGCCGCAGCTCCATCGTGATCGAGAAGCTCATCGCCTGGAACAGGCGGGTGAGGGACTGGGACAACACGGCGTCGGTCCACTGGGCGATCAGGAAGCCGACCACGCCGCCCGCGAGCGAGAGGACGAGGCCCTCGACGAGGAGCTGCCGGACGACGCGCCAGCGCGAGGCGCCGACCGAAAGGCGGATGGCGAACTCGCGCGCCCGGGCGGCGCCGCGGGCGAGCAGCATGTTGGCGAGGTTCAGGCAGGCGATCAGCAGCACGATGGCCGCCATGCCGAGGAGGAGGCCCGCGAGGGCCTGGAGCGGGCCGTCGTTGGCCGGGCTGGTGCTGATGCTCAGGCGCGACGGCGGCTGGATCTGCAGGACGCGCTCGGTGGACACCGTGGCATTGGGCGGCTGGATGGCATTGAGACGCTTCTCGAGCACGCCGAGCATGCCGGAGGCGGCCTTCACGGTGAGGCCCGGCTGGAGCCGCCCCATCAGGTTCAGGGCGTAGTTCGTCGGGTTGACCAAGTCGGTCAGCTGGTGGCTGTCCGCGAGGGGGTTGCTGAAGCGCGAGTAGATGCCGAGCGGCAGCCAGACCTCGGGGGCGAGCATGGCGTTGATCCCGGTGAAGCCGCGCCGCGTGATGCCGATCACGGTGAAGGCCTGGCCGTTGATCTGCAGGGTGCTGCCGACGAAGTCGTCCCGTCCGCCCATGCGCTGCCAGAGCGCGTAGCTGGCGACCACGACCGGCTGGTTGGCGTTCGGACGGGTCTCCTCGGCGGTGAAGAAGCGGCCGGCCGCGGGGGTGGCCCCGAGCAGGTGGAAGAGATTGTCCGAGACGAAGAACACGAAGCTGCGGCGCATGGCCTCGGCCCGCCCGACGCTGGTGAGCGTGAAGCTCAGCGCGCCGACGTCGCGGAAGACCGGGTTGGCCTCGCGCAGCGCGGCGAACTCGGCGTAGGAGAACTGGCGGTAGTCACGGTTGGCCTCCTTGCGCGCGGTGAAGAGGTTCACGACCTCCTCCGGCTTTTCCGTCACGACCGGTCGGAGCATGATGCCGTTGACGATGGAGAAGATCGTCGCGTTGACGCCGATGGCGACGGCCAGGGTGACGATGGCCACGGTGGCAAAGCCGGGCGTCTTGACCAGCTGCCGGAGGGCGAATCTCAGATCTGAAATCATGGGAAAGTAGCGAGTAGCGAGTAGCGGGTAGTGAGTAGGATGTGCGGTTCGAGATTGGTGGTAAGATGCTCGCTCCTCGCTACTCGATGCTCACTACTGGGTGGATCACTCCGCCCGCAGCGCGTCGGTCGGATTCACCCGGGTCGCCCTTCGGGCCGGCCCGCCTTTGCCAAGGCTACGGCGTGCCCGGATCTTATTCTGCTCGGAGGGCATCGGTAGGATTAACGCGCGTGGCTCTTCGGGCGGGAATCCAGCAGGCGACGACGGCGGCCAGAAGCAGGAGCGCGGCGCCGGCGAGATAGGTGACGCCGTCGGTGGCGGTGACGCCGAAAAGCAGGCTCTGCATCAGCCGGCTCCCCACCCAGGCGCCGGCCAGGCCGAGCAGCGTGCCGGGGACGGCCAGGCGCAGGCCGCGCGCCAGGACGTCGCGCAGGATGTCGCGGCGCTGGGCGCCGAGCGCCATGCGCACGCCGATCTCGCGGGTGCGCTGCCCCACGACGAAGGCGAGCACGCCGTAGATGCCGATCACGGCGAGCAGGAGCGCGGTGGCGGCGAAGAAGGTGAACAGGCCCATGTTGAAACGGCGGTCCGAGGAGAAGTCGGCGACGCGCTCCGTCATCAGTTTGACATCGTAGATCGGCTGGTCGGGCGCCACGGCGCGCACGGCGCTGCGCACCGACGCCACCACGCCGGCCGGATCGGCCCGGGTGCGCACGACCAGGTGGGAATACATCGGGGCGGGGTACTGGCGCATCGCGAAGTAGAACTCCGACGGTTCGCCCTGCTCGGGTCCGAGCTGCGTCGTGCTGCCGACGATGCCGATGATCCGCGCCTCGGACATGGGATCGTTGGGGAAGCCCAGCTTGATGCGTTTGCCGATGGGATCCTCGCCCGGCCAGACTTTGTCGGCCATCCGCTGGCTGATCACGCAGAGCAGGTCGAAATTCGCGTAGATCTTGCGCACCATTTCCATCGTCAGGTCGCCGTCCAGCGGCATCGTCGGCTGGGGCTCGTGGCCGTCGAAGACCTGGCCGCGCAGGAGCGGAATCCCGATGGTGCGGAAATAGTCGGGCGTCACGATGTGCGTGTTGGCCGTCGGCAGCTGCGCCGGCTCGGGCGGCGGCCGGTCGCTGCGGGAGAACACCATCGAGGAGACGTTCCACGTGAACGGCAGGGAGGAGCAGAACGCGGCGCTTTCCACCTCGGGCAGGGCCGTCACCTTGTCGAGGATGCGTTCGTGGAACAGCACCGAGGCGAACGGGTTCTTGCGGTATTCGGACATCGGCGGGGCGGCCACGCGCAGGGTCAGCACCCGCTCGGGTCGGAGGCCGGAGGAGACCTGGCTCAGGCGCTGCAGGCTGCGGATCATGAGCCCGGCCCCGACGAGCAGCATCAGGGCCAGCGCCACCTGAACGACGACGAGCAGGTCGCTGAGGCGGAAGCGGCCGAAGAACAGATGCACCGTGCGCCGCGTGTTCTTGAGGGCGTCGTTCGGGTTCGTGTGCGAGAGCTGCCACGCCGGGGCGAGCCCGAAGCCGATGCCGGTGAGGAGCGTGACCGCGGCCGCAAACAGCAGCACGCGGGCGTCGTAGCCGCCGCCCTCCGGCGTCAGGTTGCGCACCTCCCAGGGAATGAGCCGGTAAACATAGTCGTAGCCCCAGGCGCCGACGATCGCGCCCACGAGGCCGCCGAGGGCCGCGAGCAGGAGACTCTCCACGAGGAGCTGCCGCAGCAGATCGCGCCGCGTCGCGCCCAGCGCCGTGCGGATCGCCATCTCCCGCTCCCGGGCAAACGAGCGCGCGAGCAGCATGTTGGCGACGTTGACGCAGGCGATCAGCAGCACCATGCCGACCGCGCCCAGCAGGAGCAGCAGGTTGGTCTGCGCCCAGCCGGCGACCTTTTCGCGCAGCGGGGTCACCCGCACGCCGATGCCGGCGTTGATCTTCGGATAGTCCTTTTCGAGGCGCTTGCCGATTTCCGTCATCTGGGCGCGCGCCGCCGCGACCGTCACGCCCGGCTTCAGGCGGCCGAGGCCCGAGGTGCCGTTGTGATTCTCGCGCTGCCGCATGAACTGCTGGTCGGCGAACGGATCCAGCGGGACGAGGACGTCGAACTCGCGGTAGAACCGGAAGCCCGCGGGCAGGATGCCGGCGACGGTCGTCGCCTGGCCGTCGAGCACGATGGATTGGCCGACGAGCCCGGGCTGGCTCGCGAAGTAGCGCTGCCAGGCGCGGTGCGTGAGCCACGCCACCGGGGCGGCCCCGGCGCGGTCGTCAGCCGGCGTCAGGTCGCGGCCCTGGGCCGCCCGCACGCCGACCGCCGGGAAGAAGTCGCCGGTCACGTAGGCGATCCCCACCTGCTCGACGTTGTCCGCCGTCTTGAGCTTGCAGCCGTCCGTGCGGTAGAGGGCGAGCGCGCTGAAGACGTCCTGGGCGGCGTGCCAGTCGAGGAAATCGGGATACGACACCGACATGTCGTCCCACTGGTTGTTCTGCTCCGAGACGTGGACCAGGCGGTCGGACTCGGGCAGGGGGAGCGCGCGGAGGAGCGACGCGTTGACGAGGCTGAAAATCGCGGAGTTGGCCCCGATGCCCAGGGCGAGGGTCAGGATGATGACGGCCGTGAATCCGGGCGACTTGCCCAGCTGGCGGAGGGCGAACTTCAGGTCCGAGAGCATGAGGGAGATGGTCGAGTGCCGAATGGGGTCAGCGCGACCGGGCAAAAGACGAGGGAATCGGCATCTGGCACTCGGCACCTGGCATTGAGTTCACTCCGTCCGCAGCGCCTCGATGGGGTTGACGCGGGTTGCCCTTCTCGCCGGCACAAGGCAGGCGGCGCCCGCCGCGACCAGCAGCAACGCGGCGCCCAGTCCGTAGGTGAGCGGGTCGGAGGCCGCGACGCCGAAGAGCTGGCTGCGCAGCAACTGGCTCACGCCCCAGGCCCCGGCCAGGCCGAAGGCGACGCCCGGCACCGCCAGGCGCAGGCCGCGGCCGAGCACGTCCCGCAGCACGTCGCGGCGCGTCGCGCCCAGCGCCATGCGGATGCCGACCTCGCGGGTGCGCTGGCTGACGACAAACGAGAGCACGCCGTAGATGCCGATGACCGAGAGCAGCAGCGCGGCGCCGGCGAAGAAGGTGAAGAGGTTCATGTTGAACCGACGCCCGGACACAAAGTCGGCCAGACGCGCCGTCATCGGCTTCACGTCGAAAATCGGTTCGTCGCCGGCGACCGCCTGGATGGCCGGGCGGACCGTGGCGAGCGCGGCCGCCGGATCCATCCGGGTCTTGACGACCAGGTGCATGCCGCCCGGGTTGGGAAACTGGCGCAGCGAGAGGTAGAATTCCTCGGTCTCGCCCTGATCGAGCCCGAACTGGGTGGTGTTGCCGACGACGCCGATGACTTGGACCCAGGGGAACTGCATGTCGGGATAGCCGAGGCGGAACCGCTTGCCGATCGGATCCTGGTTGGGCCAGTACCGCTCCGCCATGCGCTGGCTGACGATGCCGTCGAAGGTGATGCCACTGAAGATCACCCCCAGATTTTGCGGCGTGATCGTCACCCCCGGCGGAACCACCGGCTGCGGCTCATGGCCGTCGAAGGTTCGACCCCGCAGCACGGGGATGCCCATCGCGCGGAAATAGTCGGCGGTGGCCGTGTGGTTGCTCGCCGCCGGGAACTTGCCCGGCTCCGGGATCGGCTGCCCATCGAGGTAAAAGACGATGCTGGAGTTGGCCCAGGTGAAGGGCATGGTGGAGATCACCGCCGCGGCGTCGACGCCGGGCACCCGCCTTGCCGCCTCCACGACCCGATCGTAGAACCTGGTGAAGAGGTAGGGGTCGCGCTGGAACTCGCCCATCGGCGGAGACGAGACCTGGAGGGTCAGGACGTGCTCGGGCCTGAGGCCGGACGGGACCTGGAGCAGGTGGTCGAGGCTGCGGATGAGCAGCCCGGCGCCGACGAGCAGCACGAGGGCCAGCGCGACCTGCGCGACGACCAGCAGGTCACTGAGCCGCACGTTGCCGAACAGCGTGTGCACCGCGCGCCGCGTGTTCTTCAGCGCGTCGTTGGGGTTGGCGTGGGACAGCTGCCAGGCCGGGGCGAGACCGAAGCCCACGCCGGTGAGCAGGGTGATACCCGCCACAAACAGCAGCACGCGCAGGTCGAATCCGGTGCCCGACTCCACGAGCGGCTGCATCTGCCACGGCACCAGCCGGCTGCCAAATTCATATCCCCAGAGGCCGAGCAGAGTGCCCACCACGCCGCCGGCCGCGGCCAGCAGGAGGCTCTCGATCAGGAGCTGGCGCAACAACTGCACGCGGGACCCGCCCAGGGCGGTCCGGATGGCCATTTCCTTTTCCCGGGAAAACGACCGGGACAAGAGCATGTTGGCCACGTTGACACAGGCGATGAGCAGCACCATGCCGACCGCCCCGAGGAGCAGGAGGAGCTGCGTGCGCGCCTCACCGGCGAGCCGCTCGTGCAGCGGCGTGACCAGGATGCCGTAACCGGTGTTGATCTTGGGATATTCCTTTTCCAGCCGTTGCGCGATGACGGACATCTGGGCCTTCGCCGCCGCCACCGTGACGCCCGGCTTCAGCCGCCCGATGCCGGAGCAGTCGTTGTGGTTTTCGCGCATCGTCATGAACAGCTGCTGGGCGAAGGGCGCCAGGGGCCGGAAGAAGTCCGCCCGCCGGTGAAACCGAAAATCCGCGGGCAGGATGCCCGCCACCGTCGCCCCCTGGCCGTCGAGCACGATGGTCTTGCCGATCTGGCCCGGATCCCCGGCCAGGTATTTCTGCCAGGCCTGGTGGGTGACCCAGACGACAGGAGCGGCGCCGGCCCGGTCATCCTCGGCGGTGAGGTCGCGTCCCAGGGCGGGCCGGATTCCCAGCGCCGGGAAGAAGTCGGCCGTGACGAGGAACGTCGACACCAGCTCGACGCCGGCGTCGGTCTTCAGCTTGGCCTGCTCGGGGTGGTAGAGCGCCAGGCTTGAGAACACGTCCTGCTGCGCGTGCCAGTCGAGGAAGTTCGGGTAGGAAATCGAGTTCTCGTCGGTGCCGCGGCCCTCCATCACCATCATCACCCGGTCGGGATCGGGATACGGGAGCGCCCGCAGGAACGTGGCGTTGATGATGCTGAAGATCGCGGTGTTGACGCCGATGCCGAGCGCGAGGGTCAGGACCACGATCGCGGTGAACCCCGGGTTCTTGGTGAACTGGCGCTGCGCGGATTTGAGATAGCTGAGCATGGACAGGCGGGAGCACTAAGCTGACGCCCAGGCAGCTTATTGCTGGAGGCTGAAGGCCGGCCGCGACCCTAGAGCGACGTTTCCGCCTCGCGGGTGACGGCGTTTTCCTCGACGACGCGGCCGTCGAAGAGGTGGACCGAGCGGGCGGCGTGCCGGGCAAAGCGGTGGTCGTGGGTGACCATGACGATCGTGGAGCCCTGGCGGTGGAGATTGGCGAGCAGTTCCATGACCGCGTCGCCGTTCTTCGAGTCGAGGTTGCCCGTCGGCTCGTCGGCGAGGAGGACGGACGGGTAGCCGGCGAGGGCGCGGGCGACCGCGACGCGCTGCTGCTGGCCGCCGGAGAGCTGGGACGGCAGGTGCTTGGCGCGGTGGGCCATGCCAACCTTCTCGAGGGCCTCGTTGACGCGCTGTTTGCGCTCGCTGGCGGGCATGCCGCGGTAGGTCAGCGGGAGGTCGACGTTCTCATAGACCGTCAGGTCGCCGATGAGGTTGAACGACTGGAAGATGAAGCCGATCTCGCGGTTGCGGATGCGGGCGCGCTCCGCGAGCGACAGGCCCTGCACCGGCCGGCTGTTGAGGAGGTACTCGCCGTCGGTGGGCGTGTCGAGCAGCCCGAGGATGGAGAGAAGCGTGGACTTGCCGCAGCCGGAGGGGCCGGCGATCGAGACGTATTCGCCCTTGAGGATCTCAAGGTGAATGCCGGAGAGCGCGTGGGTCTCGACCTCATCGGTCAGGAAGACCTTGGTCACGCCGTCCAGTTTGATGAGGGAATGGCCGTTTGTTTCAGGGTTCATAGGGGGCGGGGGCGGTTCGGGGAGGATTTTGGCTGGTTAAGGAATACACGCCGCGAGGCGCGCGGGTTGGAGGAATTTCAAGGGGGGTCAGTTCAGGCGGATGCGGTCGTTCGCGTCGTAGGGGGACATGTCGGAGAGGATCACCCGGTCGCCAGGCTTCAGGCCGTTCACGATCTCGATGGTGTTGACGGAGCTGCGGCCGAGCTGCACTTGGGTGCGCGTCGCGTAGACCCCGTCCGGATCGAGTTTGAAGATGCCCACGGTGGAGCGCTCCTGGCCGAAGGCGGGCCGGCCGACGTACACCACATCGTCGAGGTGCTCGAGTTCGATGGTGCCGTCGACGCTGAGGTCGGGCCGCGCGCCCTTGGGGAGGGGGCCGGTCAGGGTCGCGTCCACGGTCACGGTGCCGTTCTGGACCGAGGGATCAATGCGGGCGACGCGGCCCTCGACGATGCCGTTGCGGGTGTCGATCGTGGCGAGCTGGCCGATCTGGATGTCCTTGGCCTGGGTCTCGGCGATCTTGACCTCCGCCTTGAGCTTCGTCGGGTCGGCGACGCGGGCGAGGTTGCCGCCGGGCTCCACCTGCTGGCCGACGTCCACCGGCAGCAGTTGCAGCACGCCGGTCATGCCGGCGCGGACCATCAGGTGGTCGGCGTCGTCGCGCCGAAGCTTGGCCTGGGCCCGGGCCTGGTCGACGACCGCCTCCTGCACGGCGAGCTGCGGCGCGATCGACTCCTGGGCGAAGGTGTACCGTTTTTGGGCGATTTCGTACTGGGTCTTGGAATCGTCGGCCGCCACCTGGGAGCTGCGGAGAGTGAGACTGGAGACGAGGCCGTCCTTGAACAGTTCGGCGTTGACCTCCGCCTGGAGGCTCGCGGTTTCGTAGGTCGATTTGGCGCTGGCCAGGTTCGCCTCGGCCGTCAGGACGTTGCCCTGGAGCGTGACCTTCGTGTTGGCGAGGGCGGCCTCGGCGGACTTGAGCTGCGATTCCGCGTCGGTGGCCGCCTGGGTCACAGTGGGATTGCTCAACTCGAGAATGACGCTGTCGGGGGTGACGGCGGCGCCCGGCCGCAGGACAATGCGTTCAACCCGGCACTGGGTGCGCGCGGCGATCCACTGGATGTCCTCGGGGACCAGCGTGCCGAGGCCGCGCACCTGGCGGATCATCGGTCCGCGTTTCACGGTGTCGACCCAGACGAGGTTGCGGTCGACCGTGGGCGCGGCGGGCTTGAGTCGCGAGAGCGCGACGGTCACGCCGACCAGGACCAACGCGGTTGCGCTGACGACGATGATGCGCTTCTTGCGCTTCTCCTTGGCAGCGTTCGGGCGGGGAATATCCATGGAACGATCTTATTGGCAGCCATGGTTGCATCGCCTGTGCCAAGCCGGGCTTTTTAACGCAACTCGTTAGCCGGCAAACGATAAGGTTTCCCGTTAGCCAGGGGAAGATTCCGGCGGACGCCGGGCATGGGATTTGGGCGTCCCAATAATGGGATGCGGCCAAAAGGCCGCCTCCGCTTGGTTTGCGCCCGTTTGGCCGAGCCGGCGCCGGCCGGAGCTAGACCGGCAGACGCAGGATCGCGATGCAGCCGGTCGCGCCGTGGTCGCGGTTCCTGAGGCTGATCGAGCCGCCGTGGTTCTCCGTGATCTGGCGGCAGAGGAGCAGCCCGATGCCGGAGCCGGCGGGCTTGGTGGTGAAGAACGGCACGAAGAGGTTCGCCGTGTTGGCGAGGCCGGGCCCGTCGTCCTCCACCAGCACCTCGAGCGCCGGACCGTCGCGATTCCAGCTCACCCGAACGCCGCCGTTGGTCTCAAGCGCGGCCTCGACGGCGTTCTTGATCAGGTTGATCAGCACCTGCTCGATCTGGGCGGCGTCCAATTCCGCGGTGACGTCGGGGCCGCCCCGCACGTCGACCGTCAGGCGCGTCTCGAGCGCCGCCACGCGGCGGATCAGCGGCGCGACGTCGGTCGGCGCGCGGTTGGGCTGGGGCAGCTTGGCCAGCCGCGCATACGCCTGCATGAACCGGCCCAGGCCCTCGGCGCGGGTTTCGATGATCTCGAGGCCGGAGCGCATGTCGTCCTCCCAGTCGGTGGAGCGCGCGGGGCGTTTGAGGATGGCGCTCAGGCTGCCGGCGATCGACTTGATGGGGGCGAGCGAATTGTTGAGCTCGTGGCCGAGCACCCGGACGAGGCGCTGCCAGGCCTTGAGCTCCTCCTCGCGCAGCGGCACGCTGAGGTCGGCGATGACGACCAGCGTGTGCGGGAGCCCGCCCTCGCGGAACGAGGTCCGGCGCATGCCCCAGCGGCCGATGGCGCCCGGGAACCTGGTGGTGGCGAGGACGCGCGCGCCTTCGCCCTCCAGCACCTCCTGAAGGCCGATCTCCTCGGCGGACCGGCCGAGGATCCGCTCGGCAGGCAGGGCGAGCAGCTCCTGGCCCGAGCGGTTGACGAGCCGCAGGGTCGCGTTGCTGTCGAAAGCGAAGATGGCGACGTCGATCTCCTCCATCACGGTGCGCAGCAGCGCGGTGGCCTCGAGCGCGCCGAGACGCTGGGCCTGGAGGATCGAACCCAGGATGTTGATTTCGGCATGGACGTCGCCGAGCGCCTCGTCGCGGCGGGCCTCCCGGGCCCGGATGGAAAAATCGCCCTCCCGCAGCGCGGACAGCAGGTTGGCGATGGTTTGCAGCGGGCGGACCACGCGCTGGCGGACCGCCGCGGCAAAGCCGAGCCAGAAGCCCAGCACCAGCAGCGTCAGGGTCCACTGCACCTTCGCGTCGCTGCCGGACCAGAGGTAGCACATGGTGACGATGACCGCGGGCGCCCCGGCGAGGAGCGCGTAGAGAAAGATGTGCTGGTCGTGGGTGAACCGGTGGCGGGGTCTGGACATCGGGGAATGGCCGCGAAGAGAATCAGAACGCGCGGATCGAACCTAGAGGCGTCAGCGCGAGCTCGCGCATCTGCAGTCTTGGTGCGCCGAAATTGACCAAGAGTCCATGCTCAATTCGGGAGACACGGAAACCATCCAAGGTTATTTGGTTTGAGGGCGCAAATTCCAGGCCGCCAGCTGGCTGGCGCCAAAAGGCGTGAGCAAGCTCGCTGCCCTAAAAAAGCGAGAACCTACAGCCCGTATTTCTCCAGTCGGCGATAGAAGGCGCTGCGGCTGAGGCCGAGCTCCTCGGCGGCGCGGCGGGCGTTGCCGTCGCAGCGCGCGAGGGTCTTCTTGATCAGAAAGGCCTCCACCTCCTCCAGGCTCATGTCCTCCAGGCGCGGCGCGGCCTGCCCGGTGCTCAGGCCGAGGTCCGCGGAACGCACCACCTTGCCGCCCGCCATGAGCACCCCGCGTTCGACCGCGTGGTCGAGTTCGCGCACGTTGCCCGGCCAGGGATGGTTCTGCATCGCCTCGAGCGCGCCGGCGTCGAAGCCGGTGACGGCCTTGCGGTACCGCTCGACGTGCTGCTTGAGAAAATGCTGCGCCAGCAGCGGGATGTCCTCGCGGCGCTCGCGCAGGGGCGGGAGCGGGATCGAGATGGTGTTGAGGCGGAAGAGCAGGTCCTGGCGGAACTTGCCGGCGGTCACCTCGACCGAGAGATCGGCGTTGGTCGCGGAGATGAGGCGGACGTTAGCGTGGTAGGTCTTGGAGGAGCCGACGCGCTCGTACTCGCCGGTTTCGATCGTGCGCAGGATCTTGGCCTGCTGGCTCAGGGGGATGTTGCCGATCTCGTCGAGGAACAGCGTGCCGCCGTCGGCGAGCTCGAACCGGCCCGCCCGGTCGCTCTTCGCGTCGGTGAACGCGCCGCGGACATGGCCGAAGAGTTCGCTCTCGAACACGCCTTCGGGCAGGCCACCCATGTTGACCGAGATGAACGGCTGGCTCGCGCGGGCCGACACCGCGTGGAGCGCCTGGGCGATCAGGCCCTTGCCCGTGCCGTTCTCGCCGGTGATGAGGACGTTGGCGTCGGAGGGACCGACGCGCGCGATGACGTCCAGCACCGGACGCATGGCGGGCGACTGGGCGATGAGGTTGGGCCCGCCCTTGCCCCGCAGCAGCTGGTTCTCCTGCTCGAGGCGGCGGTAGGCGCGGACGGCGTGGCCGAGCTCGATCTGGTTGCGGACGATCGCGATCAGTCGCGGGTTGTCCCACGGCTTGGTGATGAAATCCTTGGCGCCGCGGCGCATGGCCTCGACCGCGACATCGACGCTCGCCCACGCGGTCATGACGACCACGGGCAGGGAGGAGTCGATGGTCTGGATCTTGTTGAGCAGGTCGAGCCCCTCCTCGCCGGACGTGGTGTCGCGCGTGTAGTTCAGGTCCATCAGGACGAGCGAGAAGTCGCGCGCCTCCACCGCCTTGATGACCGCGGGCGGCGACTTCACCGTTTCGATCTGGTAACCTTCGGCCTTGAGGAGCAGTCGGAGCGCTTCGAGCACGTCGGCCTGGTCATCGGCGACCAGGATCCGGGGAGTAGAGTTGTCGGCGGCCATCGAAAGAAAGCTGGAGGGAGAATGGTGCAGGCGCGTCACCCGGAGCAAGCGGAGAGTGACCCGCCGGAGCGCTGGCGGACGCGTTTCGGGCCGGAGCGGCGTCCGGCCGGGCGCGGAGGGCCGCCGCCCTTACGCGGCGGGGCAACCGTGCCGGCGGAGGCCGTAGCTGGGCCGGAACGCGCGGACCGTCGCGGGGCACGCCGCCGCGGACGCGGCGACGGCCTTGCGGGCGATGATCCGGCGCCGACCCGCATCGAGCAGGGCCGCGAACTGCAGCCCGATGATGGGCAGGACGGCGAAGGCGATCTCACCATTGGCAGCTGAGGGAGTCGAGAAAGCGGCGAAGGCGGCAGTGGGGAGGCCGATCGCGGCGAGGAGGATGATGATCTTGTTGGAAGTCTTCATGGTCGTGCGTCGTTGATTGTTGTTGATGCCGCTCCTATTGCACGCGGCGTGCCAACGGCGCCGCGCTTGCGCAAGTGCTCGACGGTGCGCGGCATAGGATTTTCCGGCGCATGGGCCTCCGGCGCGGCGTAGGGAATTCCGCTCACCGCCGGGAACTGCGATTCCCGGAAGTGGGATGAGCGCGCCGTTGGCGCGCCGCTTGCGCGGGAGAATAGGATAAATGGGAGAATGAGAGAGT
>JBAIXJ010000168.1:0-1696 GCA_037916645.1 Opitutales bacterium
GCGTTGACGAGGAAGTCCACGAGTTCCTGCCGCTCGGTCGGCAGGCCCACAGCCCTGAGCACGGGCTCCCAGAGCAGGCTCGCGGCGGTGAGCAGCGGCATGGCCACGAGAAAGGTCCACAACGCGCCGCGAATCACGGCGGTCGCGGAGCCGCGGGGCGCCGCGGCGGCGGGCGCGGCCGCCGGATCCGGGCGACGGGCGTGGTAGGCCCAGGCCAGGACGCAGGTGAGGATGGCGCCGAAGTGAAACGTCGAACCGTAGACGACGACCTCGATCATGGCGCCGTCGGGCAGGCGGTGGAGCGAGGGACCGACCGTCACGCGCAGCAGAACCTGGCCGACCAAGCCAAAGACGAAGATGAGCCAGGCGAGGATCAGGAGCTCGAACGGCGTCACCCGCCAGAACGGCAGCGCCGGCGGACGCGTGCGGTAGGTCCGCCCGGCCTTGCTGAAGGCATACCAGCAGAGGAACCCCAGCCCGGCCAAAACCAGGAGGTATTCAAACGCGGCGACGTACGTTTCGACCGAGATCGACATGGCTCTTTCCCGCAGTCTTGGGGGCGGACCGCCCGAAACCAATACGAAAGGCGTAGGCGCTCGCGGGATATCTAGGGATTTCGGGGCGGTAGGGCTCTCTGCTGGTTAGCAGAGCTGGGCGAGCCGAACCTGACACAGCGACCGGGTGCAGGATCTCCAAATGGACGGCCCGGCGGTCCGTCCCTACCCATTCTCAACCCGGCGACGGTAGGGCTCGACCGCTGGGCGAGCCGAATCCGACTCAGGCGCCGGAATTCCCCGGCAACGCCGGCGGCGGCAGCGGTGGGGGCTCGAATTTCGGCGGCTCGGGCTTGGGCGGCTCAATGGCCGGTTTCACTGGATTTGGGCGCGCCAGGTCCGACGTCGGCATGATGGAGTCCGTCTCCGGCAGCGGCCACGCCGGCTTGTCCCCGCGGCGGACCGCGACCTCCTTTTCGAGTTCCGCGGCCCGCTGTTCCGCCGCCGCGACGACCTGGGGCTGGCCCGCGAGGCGCGCGCGCACCCGCTGTTCGCCGTCGCCCTCAACCTTGTTGCGCGTGGCGAGAATGAGCCACGCGAGGCCCTCGACATAGTTGCGATCCACGCCGCGGGCGCTCACCAGCATGGCGCCGAGGTTGTACTGCGCCAGCGGCACGCCGGCGAGGGCCGCGGCGCGATAAAGCTCATACGCCCGGAGCAGATCGGAATCCCCGCCGAGGCCGTCCTGGGCGAACTTGCCCAGCCGGTAGATGGCGACCGCCGCGCCGCCGGCCGCCGCCTTTTCGTAGAGCGCGCGGGCCTGGGCGTAGTCCTGCTTCACGCCGTCGCCGGTCTCATAGCGCAGGCCGAGCTGCAGGCAGGCGTCGGGTTTGCCCGCGGCCGCAGCCTCTTGCAGCTGGGCGAGGGAGAGGCTGCGCGCGGAGCCTTCGCCGCCGGTGGTGGAAATGAGCTGCGGCGCCTCGTCCTGGGCAGGCGCCGGGGGCGCCGCCGTGGCGACGAGGGGAACCACCAAGGCACCAAGGCACAAAGCCCGAGCGATGCTTCTTCTCTGTGCCTTCGTGTCTTTGTGGTTCATGAAAGAATGAGTTGCAGCTTCAGGGTGGCTGCAAGTTTCCACGGAGGAATCTTGCTCGCGCGCGCCGATCCTGGATTCAGTCCGCGGCGCAAACGTCAAACCGTGA
>JBAIXJ010000169.1:0-2394 GCA_037916645.1 Opitutales bacterium
GCGGTCAGCTTGGCCTCGATGCCCTCGAGCAGGCGCTGCTTCTCGACCCGGTAGGTGTTGACCGTGAACAGGACGGTCGCGGCCGTGTTGAAGACCGTCAGGCCGAGGAGAATCTTGAAGCGCAGGCCGAAGCGGACGCGTTCGGCCGGAGGAGCGGCATTCGGCATGGCGGGAGAGGCCGCTCAGGCGCCGCCGCCGGCCGGGCGGTGCACCACAAAGGTGAGGCGGTTGCGGTCGCCGCGCCGCTCATAGCGCAGGGCGTCGACGTTGCGCCGTGCGAGGAAGATGCCGAGACCGCCGATGCGGCGCTCCTCGAGCGGTTTGTCCAGGTCGGTCGGATCCGGGCGGCGGGTCGGGTCGTAGGCCGTGCCGGTGTCCTCGAGGTGGATGCGCAGCTCGAGCGCGTCGATCTCGGCGGCGAGGTAGAGCTGCCCCTGGATTCCCTGCTCGGCGTACGCGTGGGTGACGCTGTTGGTGGCGGCCTCGTCCACCGCCAGCTGGAGGCGGGCGGTGGCCCGGGCGTCGAGACCGGCCTCGACGGCGGCGGCGCGGATGAAGTCCGCCACCTGGTCGAGCGAACCGAGTTCGCCGGGGAGGACGAGCGGGGTCATGGCCGGACGGCTAGGCCTTCTCGATCGCGGCCGCGTCGTAGGCCGGGAGCAGCACGACCGCCTGGCTGAAGCCGCTGACCTCGATCGTCTCGCGCACGATGTCCTGCGGCGCCACGACGTAGATCTTCACGGCGGCGCCCATCTTCTGGCGGGCGAAGACGATGACGCGCAGCCCGGCGCTGGCCATGTACTCCAGGTCGGACAGCAGGAGGGCGACCGCCTTGACCTTTTGCGCGGCGGCCTGCTCGACGAGGTCGCGGAACTGCCCCGCCGTCGAGGCGTCGAGCCGGCCGGCGAGGGAGATCTTGGCGACGTTGTTGACGATTTCGAGTTTGGAGGTGAACGCCATGGGGGATTCGGGTTGGAGGTTGTCGGGAAAAGAGGGGCGAGGGATCAGCGCGCGACGAGGATCACCACGGAGCGGCCGCCGACGAGGAGGGCGCCCGGGGTGTCGAGCAGGGGCTCGCGGCCGGGTTCATGGATGTCGTCCGGCGGTTCGACCCCGGTGTTGGCGAAGACGTGCCAGCGCGCCGCGCCGGGGGCCGGGGGCAATTCGAAGGGGAGCGGCTCCCAGTACATGTTGCAGGCGACGTAGATCGACTCGTCCGCCTCGGCGCCCTGCCGGGCGAGGGAGCCATCGAGCAGGTAGGCGAGCACGCGGCTGCTGCCCGACCAGTCGGGCGACCACGCGCGGGTGCCATGGAAGGAGACGTCGGGCAGTCCGGTCGTGGGCGACTTGCGGCCGTCGCAGTGGGTCCGTGGCCGCAGGACGGGATGCGCGTGGCGGAAGGCGATCATGCGCGCGAAGAAGCGGTGGATGTCCGCCCGCCCGGCCAGGGCGTCCCAGTCGATCCACGAGAGCGCGGTGTCGTGGCAGTAGTTGTTGTTGTTGCCGCCCTGGCTGCGCGCGAGTTCGTCGCCGCTGAGGAGCAGGGGCACGCCGTGGGCGAGCAGGAGCAGGGCCGCGGCGTTCTTGACCTGGCGCGTACGCAGGGCGTTCACCTCGGGGTCGGTGCTCTCGCCCTCCCAGCCGCAGTTCCAGCTGTGGTTGTCGTTGCCGCCGTCGCGGTTCTCCTCGCCGTTGGCCTCGTTGTGCTTTCCGTTGTAGGCCACGAGGTCGTACAGGGTGAAGCCGTCGTGGCAGGTGATGAAGTTGATCGAGGCGGTGGGGCCGCGGCCGTTCCAGCCGTAGAGGTCGGCGGAGCCGAGCAGGCGCTGGGCCGCGGCGCCGGCGAGGCCGGCGTCGCCCTTGAGGAACCGGCGGAGGTCGTCGCGGAACTTGCCGTTCCATTCCGCCCAGCGTCCGTAGGCCGGGAAGGAGCCGACCTGGTAGAGCCCGCCGGCGTCCCACGCCTCCGCGACGAGCTTGCACTTCGACAGGATCGGATCGAACGCCAGGCTCTCGAGCAGCGGCGGGTTCGCCAGCGGCGCGCCGAACGCGTCGCGGCCGAGGATCGAGGCCAGGTCGAAGCGGAAGCCGTCGATGTGGTACTCCGCCGCCCAGTAGCGCAGGCAGTCGAGCACGAACTGGCGGACGATCGGGTTGTTGCAGTTGAGGGTGTTGCCGGTCCCGCTGAAGTTGAAGTAGTAGCCTTCCGGGGTGAGCATGTAGTACGTCTTGTTGTCGATCCCCCGGAACGAGATGTAGGGGCCCTGCTCGTTGCCCTCGGCGGTGTGGTTGAAGACCACGTCGAGGATGACCTCGATGCCGTTGCGGTGGAGGTCCTTCACCATCGCCTTCAGTTCGTCGACCTGCATGCCCAGCTTGCCCGTCGCGGCGTAG
>JBAIXJ010000170.1:0-3276 GCA_037916645.1 Opitutales bacterium
CAGCAGGGCGGCGCCATCGTCCGGCTGGAGGATGTCGCCGACGTCGTGCTGGGGGCGGACAACTACGACACGGTGGTGCGGTTCAACGGCGAGGCGGCGACCTTCATCGGCATCTTTGTGCTCCCGACGGCCAACGCCCTGGACGTCATCGACCGGGTGAAGGCGACGCTGCCGGAGATCGCGGCGGCGCTGCCGGCGGGACTGCGGCTGACCGTGCCCTACGACTCGACGGCGTACATCCACGACGCCATCCACGAGGTCACGCAGACCCTGGTGGAGGCGCTGGTGATCGTCATCGCGGTGATCTTCCTGTTTCTCGGCTCGCTGCGGTCGGTGGTCATCCCGCTGGTGGCGATGCCGCTTTCGCTCGTGGGCGCCTGCTTCTTCATGCTGGCGATGGGCTTCACGATCAACCTGCTGACCCTGCTGGCGATGGTGCTGGCGATCGGGCTGGTCGTGGACGACGCGATCGTCGTGGTGGAGAACATCCACCGGCACATGGAGGAGGGCCTGCCCGGGATGGAGGCGGCGCTGCGCGGCGCCCGGGAGCTGGGGGGGCCGGTGATCGCGATGACGATCACGCTCGCGGCGGTGTACGCGCCCATCGGGTTCCAGGGCGGGCTCACCGGCACGCTCTTCCGGGAGTTCGCCTTCACGCTGGTCGGCGCCGTGATCATCTCGGGGATCGTGGCGCTCACGCTCTCGCCGATGATGTGCTCGCGCCTGCTCCGGCACGATCCCGGGAAGGCGGGGTTCGCGCATTTTCTCGACGTCACGTTTGAACGGCTCCGGCTGACCTACGAACGCGCGCTGCACTCGGTCATGCGGACCTGGCCGGTGATGCTCATCGTGCCGGTGGTCGCGCTGGCGGTGCTGGCGCCGTTCTACCGGATGAGCCGGCAGGAGCTCGCCCCCGACGAGGACCAGGGCATCATCATCGCGCTGTCGACGGCGGCGCCCGACGCGAACATCGACCAGACGTCGCTGTTCGGGTCCCAGATCGAGCAGATCTATCGGAGCTTTCCGGAAACGCGGAACATCTTTCAGCTCTTCGGCGGGACCTCGACCGCCGCCGCCAGCGGCATCGCCAACACCGCGATCGGCGGCATGGTCCTGAAGCCCTGGAGCGAGCGGACGCGGGGCACGCTGCAGCTGCTCCCGCTCGTCTCGGCCAAGCTCAGCTCGGTCGCCGGCTTCAACTCGGTCGCCTTCCTGCGACCGCCGCTGCCGGGCGCGGGCGCCGGCGCGCCGGTGCAGTTCGTGGTGCAGTCGACGGATCCGCCGGACCGCCTCGCCCAGGTGGCCAACGGCCTCGTCGGGCGGGCCCTGCAGAGCGGGCTGTTCTTCTTTGCCGACAGCAACCTGAAGTTCGACCAGCCGCAGGTCGACATCGACATCGACCGGGACAAGGCGGCCGAGCTCGGCGTGGACATGCAGCAGGTGGCGGGCGACGTCGGCGCGCTGCTCGGCGGCGGCTACGTCAACTACTTCGACATCCAGGGCAACAGCTACAAGGTCATCCCGCAGGTCGAGCGGATCGGGCGCCTCAACCCGAACCAGCTGAAGAACTATTACGTCCGGGTGGGCGGCGGCCGGCTGGCGCCGCTGGCGACGTTCGCCTCGCTGCGCACGAAGGTGCAGCCGCAGACGCTGAACCATTTCCAGCAGCTCAACGCCGCCACGATCACGGCGGCGCCGCGCCCGGGCGTCTCGCTCGGCCAGGCGCTGGAGTACCTGCGCGACGAGGCGGCGAAGACGTTTCCCCAAGGCTACAGCATCGACTACGCGGGGCAGTCGCGGCAGTTCGTGCAGGAGGGCAGCGCGCTCGCCGTGGCCTTCGCGCTCGGCGCGGTGATCATCTTCCTCGTGCTCGCCGCCCAGTTCGAGAGCTTCCGCGATCCGCTGATCATCCTGCTCGGCTCCGTGCCGATGACGCTCGCCGGCGCGCTGGTCTTCCTCTTTCTCGGGGTGTCGACGATCAACATCTACACCCAGGTGGGCTTCATCACGCTGGTCGGCCTGATCAGCAAGCACGGCATCCTGATCGTCCAATTCGCGAACCAGCTCCAGCGGGAGGGCCGGCCGAAGCTGGAGGCCATCGAGCACGCGGCCGGCGTCCGCCTGCGGCCGATCCTGATGACGACCGCGGCCATGGTGCTCGGCGTGGTGCCGCTGGTGCTGGCGTCCGGGGCCGGGGCGAGCGCCCGCTTTGCGATCGGCATCGTAATCGTGACCGGCATGTCGGTCGGCACCTGCTTCACCCTCTTCGTCGTGCCGGCGGTCTACATGCTCATCGCCGAGGACCTCGCGCGGGAACGCAGCGCCGAGGCTGCGGTGACGGGCGTCGCGGCGGCGCAGGCCAGCCATGCGCAGTAGGGCGGGCGGCAGAAGCGGCCCTCAAGCTGGGCCGGCGGGCTCAGGGCCGGCCATGGCGCCAGGGGGGCGACGAAGCGGTTCGGCCCCCGCCCGCCGGGAAGGAATTGCTGGTACTTTTTGCGTGGGTGCCGGTCTGCAACCGGTAGCCGACAGGACTTTGAGTCACCTCCGGACCGGAATTCCCCGGCCGGGGTGGCTGAGCACAACGATCAACATGAAACACTCCGTCAATTCCATGGGCGCGGCCGTCCTTGGCTTCGCCCTTTTGCTCACCTCGGCTCAGGCCCAATCGGCCGCTGAGGCCAATTCTGGAAATCCGCCCGGTCTCCTCGGCCGGACCTACACGTCATTTGACCTGGGGGTCGAGCGATTCCAACACCTCGCCTCGCCTCCGACCGGATGGATGCCGGGCGTCGACCTCAACCTGCCGATGAGCGACAATTTCGACGATCTCCTGGGAGTCTCCTATCTGCATGCGGCAAAAGGGACGCTCAAGTTGAGCGGCCCTACGTTCGAGAATTCCGTGTCGGCCTATTATCGCACGAAGATTGCGGCGCCGTTTCTAAGCCTCGGTGTGGGATATGCCTGGCAGAAGTCCACGGTCGCGGGCGTCGCCACTCGCGACAACCATCTGCTCTATGACGCAGCGGCGGGATTCGAGATCCCGCTGAGGACTGACGCGGCCTTGAGAATTGCCGTGGAGCGCGACGAAAGCTTCAGGCGACCGCACGCGCGGAACCTCGGCTATGACATCGCCGCGAATTACTGGCTCTCGGACGTGGTGGGGACGAGCCTCGGCGCTGAGGTCAAGCACGGTCGAGGCGGAGCCTACGACGCGATCACGTACACGGCAGGGGTCCATTTCTCCTTCGACTGATCCGCAGGATGGCTCGGAGCAAG
>JBAIXJ010000171.1:0-3326 GCA_037916645.1 Opitutales bacterium
GCCGACCGGTGCCCGATCGGGTCCAGCCAGCGCACGCCTCGGCCGGCGGCGTTCAGCGCGTCAGCAGCGCCACCGCCCGCTCGACGATCCCCTCGACCGGCCACAGGCGTCCGAGCCCCTCGTAGCCGCAGGCCAGCATCCCCTCCTCCGGGCCGATGAACTCCACCCCGCGGCTCTTGAGCACGGCGACATTCGCCGCGGTCGCCGGGTGCGCCCACATCTTGCCGTTCATCGCCGGGGCGATGACGACCGGGCAGCGCGCCATCAGGTAAATTGAACTCAACAAATCTGGCGCCAGCCCGTGGGCGAAATGCGCCAGGACGTCCGCGGTCGCCGGCGCCACCAGCAGCAGGTCCGCCTGGTCCGCCAGTTCGATGTGCCCCGGCCGCCAGCCGTTGGCCTCGTCCCACAGATCCGCCGCGACAGGCCGGCGCGCCAGCGTCTGCAGGGTCAGCGGGGTGATGAACTTCTGCGCCGCAGCCGTCAGCACCGGATGGACCTCCGCCCCGAGCTTCGTCAGCTGGCTGGTCAGGTCGGCAGCCTTGTAGGCCGCGATGGAGCCCGTGATCCCGAGGATGATGCGTTTGCCGGTCAGCTGCGGTGCCATGGGCGCAGGAAACCAGCGGGCCCCCGGCCCAGCAAGCCTGCAATGCCTCGCGTCCGCCCGCCGCGGCGCGCTAGGTGCCGGTCGACTTTTCCGGGGGCGGAGGCGTTTCGTTCGGGGGCGGCCCGGCCGGCGGCTCCCGCAGTTCGTGGCCGCCGCGGTCCTGCGCGCGCCGCCACGTTTCCCGCCGTTCCTTCACCATGCGTTCAAATTTGGCCCGTTGATCCGGCGTGAGCTCGGCCGCGATCGCCGCATCCATCCGGTCGATGACCTCCCGCCCCGAGCGGATGGACTCCCGGCGCAGCGCGACGAGCTCTTTGATGTTCTTCTCCATGATGGGCTGGATGCGCTGGCGCTGCTCCGCCGTCAGGTCCAGCACCCGCGAAAAGCGCTCGAACTGGCGCGGCACCCAGATCTCCGGCGCCGCGGGGCGCGGCACGTTGCGCTGGGCCACGCGGTAGGCGACCAGCGCGCCGCTGAGGCCGCCGGCCACGAAGATGGCCGCCAGCATCCCGCAGACCTGCCAGGATTTGTTCATCACGATTCGCCGCCCAGCGTTTCGGAGATGGGATCGAAGTAGCTCTGGTCCGCCTCGTCGGTGCCGCTCCACGCGGCGCCGAGGTAGTTGACCGCCACGCTGGCCAGGGTCAGCAGGCAGGCCAGCCAGAGGGCGCGCACCGAGAACCGGCCGAGCACCGCCAGCAGGCCCGGGCGGGCCGTCCCCAGCGCCCGCGCCGCCACGCGCGTGGCGAAACCGAATGGCATCTCCACGTCGTCCGCGACCGGGGCCTGCCGGGCCGCCGTCACCAAACGCTGCCATTTTGCCTCAAAGTCTTTCATGACCGTTCCTTTCGTTGTAACTCCTCAAAAAGTTTTTTCAATTTCCCTCTGGCGCGGAATGCGCGCACCTTCACCAGGGAAGGATTCCACCCGGTCATCTGGCTGATCTCGGCCACGCTGTGCTGTTCGAGGTCCAGCAACTGCAGCACCAGCCGGTCGTCCGGTTTGAGCTCGCCGAGCAGCTTGTACACCAGTTCGCGGGCCGCCAGGTGGTCGTTGACCGCCACCTCTCCCTCGCTGGTCAGGACGGTGTCCAGCACCTCGGCCTCCTTTTCCGACAGGTCGGCCCAGCGAAACTCGGGCCGGCGCTTCTGGGCTCGGAGCTGGTCGATGCAGGTGGTCACGGCGATCCGCGATACCCAGTGCGTGAATGCCACCGCCCCCTTGTACTGGTCGAGCCGGGTGAACATTTTCAGAAAGATTTCCTGGGCGAGATCCTCCTCGGCCACCCGGCGCGGCAGGTGGGACCGCACGATGCGGATGACCAGCGGATAGAGGTGTTCGACGAGTTGCCGCGCCGCGAGCTGGTCGCGCTGGCGCACTCGTTCCAGGCAGGCAGCCAAATCGAACGTCTCTTCAGCCATAGACGGTGTATCCCAGCATTGAACATGGTGATAGAGACGCCGCGGCGGCAGCGCCAGTTACTTTGGGAACCTCTTGGGACACACCCCTTTTTCCCACATCACCGGCCCGCGCCCAAGGCAAATCTGCCCTGCCGGGACCCGGCCGTCGCTTGACACCGCCATCCGCAGCCTCCTTACTCCGCCTCCCGCAATGAAGCTGGAGCTACTGGTGCTCGACCTTATTTAGGACGCACGATCCCCCGGGGAACTGCGCAGCAGTCGATTGTGCGTCCGTCTCGCCGCTTCTTTGCCGCGCTGGCCCGTCCGGCCAGGCCGCGTTTTGGCCCTACCTCCGGCTTCCCTCGTACCGATTAATAGGTCATCCTTTCATTCTCTCTGTCCATGCAACCTGCTCCTGTAACGAAATATCGGCCGTTCCCGCCGGTCGATCTCCCCAACCGCCAATGGCCCTCCCGCACGCTCGCCCGCGCCCCCATCTGGTGCAGCGTCGATCTGCGCGACGGCAACCAAGCCCTCGCCATCCCCATGGATGTCGACGAGAAGCTCGAGTTTTTTGACCTGCTGGTGCGGATCGGCTTCAAGGAGATCGAGGTCGGGTTCCCCTCCGCCTCCCAGATCGAGTTCGACTTTGCCCGCCGCCTGATTGAGGAGCGCCGGATCCCCGACGACGTGGCCATCCAGGTCCTCTGCCAGTGCCGGGAGGACCTCATCGTCCGGACCGTCGAGGCGATTCAGGGCGCGCGGAACGTCATCTTCCATCTCTACAACTCCACCTCGCCCGCCCAGCGCCGCTACGTCTTCGGCGCGGAGAAGCCCGCCGTCGTCAAGATCGCCACCGACGCCGTCGCCCTGATGAAGAAGCTCACCCGGCCCCTCGTGGCGGCCGGCACCCGCCTGCGCCTCGAGTATTCGCCCGAGAGCTTCACCAGCACCGAGCTCGAGTTCGCCCTGGAGATCTGCGAGGCGGTGACCGACGTCTGGCAGCCGACCCACGACGACAAGATCATCCTCAACCTCCCGGCCACGGTTGAGTACGCGACCCCGAACGTGCATGCCGACCAGATCGAGTGGATGTGCACCCACCTGAGCCGGCGCGACCGGACGCTGGTCTCGTTGCACACCCACAACGATCGCGGCACGGGCACCGCCGCGACCGAGCTCGGCCTGCTGGCCGGCGCCGACCGCGTGGAGGGCACCCTGTTCGGCAACGGCGAGCGCACCGGCAACCTCGACATCGTCACCGTCGCGCTGAACCTCTACACCCACGGCATCCACCCCGGGCTGGACCTCTCGGACAT
>JBAIXJ010000172.1:0-22335 GCA_037916645.1 Opitutales bacterium
CCCGCGTCGATTTCTGGGCGCTGCTCGTCGGCAGCCTCCGCCTGCAGGAAATCCGCCTGAGCGGCGTGGCCTTGCACCTGCCGGCCATGCTCTCGCCGTCGGGGGCCGACGAAGCGCTGGTGAGCGACCTGGACGGCGTGTTTCGCATCGGGCGCTCCGACTACGCCATCGACCTATGCACCTTCCGCCTTGCGGGCGTCGAGGTCAGCGCCCACGGCGGCTTCCATCTCCCGAGGACCATCCGCCCGCGCACCGGTTCGCTGCCGGTGCTGGATCTCGTGCTGCAACGCTATCTCCAAGCCGGCCGCAAACTCGTGGCGCTGCGTCCCTACCTCGAGGCGCTGGCCGAGCCCCAGCTGCAGCTGGAGCTGACGCCCTCCGAGACCCGCGGCGCCCTCGTCGACGCCTCGCTGCTCGTCCAGGATTATCATCAGCCGCCGGCGCTCACGCTCGGCGGGCTGAGGGCCCGCACGTCGTTTCCGCTCCTGGGGGAGGCCCCCGCGGGGGTGGAGGTCCGCGTGGAGGCGGACAGCGTTGCCTGGAACGGCCAGGGTACCACCGACCACGTTCGCCTCGACTTTTCCGGAATGCTCGCCCCGGACCGTTTCGCCTTCACGCCGCAATGGGCTCGGATGACGGCGGCCCGCGGCGAAGCCCGGGGGATCCCGGTCGCGTCGCCGTTCGCGGATCTGACCCTGGACCAGCTCCCGCGGGTGCAGGGTCTTCTCGCCGCGAACGTGGAGGGCGCGCCGCAGGTGCTGCGTGCCGACCTCGACGTCAAACGCGGCGCCGGGTCCGTCGCATTCACCGGCTCGGTGACGCCGTTGCTGCTGCGGCAGGCAGCCGCGATCCCCGGCTTCACGGCGGCCCGCTGGGTGACGCTCCAGGATCCGCTGGAAGGAAGCGTCACCGCCGACATCGCCCCCGGCTGGAAACCCGCCCACGCCGAGGCCGACGTCGCCGTCGGCCGCGTCGAGGCGCACGACGTCCAGCTCGACGGCGCCGCCGCCCATCTGGCCTATTCCGACCACGAACTGCGCGTCACCGATCTCGTCCTGCGCCTGGGCGACGACGAGGCGCGGGGCTCCTACACCATGGACGTCCCGACGCGGACCTATCGTTTCCTGCTGCAAGGCCGGCTGCGCCCGCTGGACATCTCGCCCTGGTACAAGGGCTGGTGGCCGAAGTTCTGGGAGCACTTCGACTTCGCGCCGGCCCCGCCCGTCGCCGACGTCGACATCAAGGGCCGGTGGGGGGCGCCGCAGCAGAGCGCGGTCTTCGTGCATGTGGACGCCGATCACCCGACCATCCGGGGCGTGGCCTTCGACCACGTGCGCACGACGCTCTTCGTCCGCCCCTACTATTATGACATCTGGGAATTCAAGGTGGACCAGGGCGCGCATTCGGCCCGGGGCAAGTTTCTGCTGACCGTCGAGCCGCACCAAGCCCGCTACCGGACCCTCGATTTCGAGGCCGTGTCCGACCTGGATCCGGTCCAATACGCCCGACTCTACGGTCCGGTCGGCCTGGCCTACCTGGCGCCGTACACCTTCGTCGAGCCGCCGCACGCCCAGGCGGACGGGCATCTGTCCGGCCCCGACGAGCCCGGAGGAAAGCAGACCCGGATCAACCTCGTGCTGGCCTCCACCGGCCGATTCACCGCCCGTGGGGTCCCGTTCGAAGGCGTGAAGCTCGTCGCGAACCTCAACAACGACCGGCTCGATCTTCGCGGGGTGGAAGCCGGCATCGGCGGCGGCACCCTCGCGGGCGAGGCGCACCTCAGCGGTCCGGCCGCCGCGCGCCGGCTGGCGGTCGATGCCCGGCTGCAGGGCGCGAACCTCGGACGTTTCGTCGCCGCTATGGAGAACTACGAGCCCCTGCGCAAGGCCGTGGCGGTCGACCGGGCGAAGAGCCGTTTCCTGGAAAATGCCGCCGCGTGCGACCTGAACCTGTCGCTCAAGGCCGAGGGCCGCTTCCAGGATCTGCTCAGCTACCAGGGCAAGGGCAGCGTCCGCGTCCACGGCCACGGCCTCGTCGAATTCCCCCTGCTCAAGCTCCTGTTCGAGCTGCTGAGCAAGTCGCTCCTCAACTTCAAGTCGCAGCGCCTCGACACGGCCCAATCCGACTTCACGGTGGAGGGGCCGCGGCTCGTGTTTCCGGAGCTCAGGATCACCGGACCCAGCGCGGCCATCGAGGGCGGCGGCGTCTACCAGCTCGACACCAAGACCCTCGACTTCACGGCCAGGATCGCCCCGTTCCGCGAACACCATTTCGTCCTGACCGACGTGCTGGGCGTGGCGCTCACGCCGCTGCTCAGCACGCTGGAGGTCCGGCTCACCGGCCAGCTCGCCAGTCCCTCGTGGAGCCTCACCTTCCTGCGCTCGATCACGCCCCCGGCCCGCCCGGCGCAACAGGCCGCCGGCACGGCGCCCGCGCCGCCGACGGCGGAGTTCCAGCTGGTTCCCGACGACGCACCCGCGGGGACCACGCCGGCGGTGCCCGCGGCACCAGGCGAAGCGCCGGCGACTCCCGGTGCGAAGCCGCCGGCGGGAGCTTCGCCTCCGGCACCGCGACCGTGACTCCGGCGGCGGGGGGAAGCGCCGGCCCCCGCGCGGCCCGGCGCCGTGTCTGAGCCGCCCGCGCGCGCCCAGAAACACGTTGCCCCGCCGGGCGGCCCGCGGTAGGGAGTAACCAGCCCTCGATGGCCCGCCGCGCTTCCGCAGGATCAGGGGACTGGCTCAGCCGTGCGTCATTGCCCGGAGCCATGTTGCTCGTCCTGTTCGGCGGAATGGTTCTGGCGGCGTGGATCTGGCGGATCGACGCCCTCGTGCGCCTCCGGCCGGACTACGCCCCGCTGGTGCCCAATGCGGCCGCGAGCCTGGTCGCGATCGGCGTCGTGCTGGTCGCCCTCGAATTCGGGTTCAAACCCGCAACCTGGCTTGCGGCTGTGCCGGCCGCGACCGGATTCCTAACCCTGGTCGAGCACCTTGCGGGCTGGAACCTGCATCTCGACCAGCTTCTGTTCCCGGTGCACCTGACGGCCGACCCGGCGCATCCCGGCCGGATGGCGGCCTTGGCGGCGCTGGCGCTGGGCAGCGCCGGCGCGGGGTTGCTGTGGCTGGGCGTGCCGGTCGCGGTCCGGCTCCGGAACGGGGGCATCGCGCTGGCGGCATCGCTGAACATCGCCATCGGCTTGGCCCCACTGCTGGGATGGTCCCTCGGCCTTTCCGTCACGTCCGCCTGGAGCCAGGCGGTCCAGCCGGCACCGCTCACCGCGGCCGGCCTCACGCTGGCGGGCGCCCTGCTGCTGAGCCGCGTCTGGCGCGACGAACCGGAGCGCGCGCAGGCGGCGCCCGCCTGGCTGCCGGTGCCGGTGGCGGCGGCCGGCGTCGTGCTGACCATGCTGTTCGCCGCGGCCCTGCGCGACCGGGAGCTGGAGTTCGTCCGCGCGGCCACCCGCCTCGCCCTCAACCATGCGGCCACGGACCTCAACTTCGAATTGGACAGCCAGGCCCGGGCCCTGCAGCGCATGGCGGCGCGCTGGGCCCAGGTGCCGCCGTCCACCGAAGCCCTGCGCGATCGCGACGGGCAGGCCTACATGGAGGATTTCCCCGCCGTGCGGTCGCTCGCCTGGATTGGTGGCACGATGCACACCGGCTGGTTCTATCCCAAGGCGGGCAACGAACACCTGCTCGAGTACGATCACGGCGGGGATCCGGTGCACCGCCGCCTGATCGACGAGGCGCGGTCGGCCGGCCGGCCGATGTTTTCCCCCGCCCTCCAGCTGCCGCTGGGCGGCCGGGGCTTCCTCATCTGCGTCCCCGTGCCCGCGGCCGGCCCCGCTCCGGCGCCGGTCCTGCTGGGCGAATTCGTCTACCCCGTGCTGCTTGAGGCCGTCGAAAAACGCCTGCAACTGTCGGCGCTCTATGCCGTGGCCATCGACGTGGAGGGCCAGCGGGCATTCGAACAGTCTCCCGCCGGCCCCCTGCGGACGAGCCTCCGCCAGGAGGCCGATTTCAACCTTTTCCGGCAGCGCATCCGCATCGGCCTCGTGCCCTCGGAAAAGATGCTCGAGCGCAACCTCCGGTTCTTCCCGGGTCTGGTCACCGCGCTCGGCGCGGGCCTGAGCGTGCTGCTCGGCGCCGTCACCGGCCTTGCCCGCACCGCGCACGTCCGGCGGCGGGCCGCCGAGCGGGCCAACACCCAGCTGGTGGCCGAGAACGAGGAGCGCCGCCGCACCCAGCAGGCGCTCCAGCTCAGCCAGGCGGCCGCCCGCAAGCTGTCGCTGGTCGCCAGCAGCACGGACAACCTGGTCGCCATCACCGACGCCACCGGGCGCCTCGAATGGATCAACGACAGCTTCACCCGGCTGCTGGCGTTCAGCCTCGCCGACGTCGTCGGCCGCCCCCTGCTGGACCTGCTGCTCAGTCCCGATGCGGAGGCGGCGGTGGTTGCCCAGTTGCAGACCGCCCTGCGGGAGCGCCAGGCGTTCCGCGGCGAACTGGCCTGCCGTGCGCGGGATGGCCGGCATTGCCACCTCCTCCTCGAGATGCAGCCGGTGCGCGATGACGCCGGCGAGGTCGAAAACTTCATCGTGATGCTCACCGACATCACCACCCGCGTCGAAACCGAGGCGAACCTGCGCCGGGCCAAGGAGGAGGCCGACGCCGCCTCCCGGGCCAAGTCGGAGTTTCTCGCCGCGATGAGCCACGAGATCCGCACGCCGATGAACGGCGTCATCGGGATGACCAGCCTCCTGCTGGACACGCCGCTCAACGCCGAGCAGCGCGAATACGTGAACACCATCCGCACCAGCGGCGACGCCCTGCTCACCATCATCAACGACATCCTCGACTTTTCCCGGATCGAGTCCGGGAACCTGGAGCTCGAGTGCCAGCCGTTCGAACTGGCGGCCTGCCTCGAGGAGGCGCTCGATCTCTTTGCCCTGCCCGCGGCGGCCAAAAACATCGACCTGGCCTACTTCATTGAGCCGGAGGTGCCCGCATGGATCATGGGGGACGCCGTGCGCCTGCGCCAGGTCGTCGTCAACCTCGTGAACAATGCCATCAAGTTCACCCTCCGCGGCCAGGTGTCCCTCGAGGTGCGGCCGGCGGCGGCGCCGGGACCCGCGGCCAGCCCGCCGGACGCCGGGCTGCCCGCCGACGCCGCCCGGGTGCTCGAGTTCGCCGTGCGCGACACGGGCATTGGCATTCCGCCGGGAAAGCACGGCCGCCTCTTCAAGCCGTTCTCCCAGGTCGACTCCTCCACCACCCGGAAATACGGCGGAACGGGCCTCGGGCTCGCCATCAGCCGGCGCCTTTGCGAACGCATGGGGGGCGACGTCCGGGTGGAGAGCACGCCGGGCCGGGGCTCGGTCTTCACCTTCACGATCCGGACCCAGGCCGCCTCGCTCCCGACCGAGATCCGCCCGGCGGCGCTTCCGGCCGCACTCGCAGGAAGGACCGTGCTGGCCGTCGACGACCATGCGGCTGGCGCGCGATTTGTGTCGTTGACCCTCGGGGCGGCCGGGCTCGCGTGCACCACCGTGGATTCGGCGCAAGCCGCGCGGGAATACCTGGAGCGCAACCCCGTGCCGGCGCTGCTGATCGTGAAACAGAATCTGCCCGACGGCGACGGGCGTTCCTTGGTGGAGGAGATCCGGCAGCGCGCCGGCCGGCCGGCGCCGCCCGTGCTTTTTCTGCTGCCGGCCGGCGAGTCCGGATCTCCCGCCTGGCTCGATGGCATTGCCTCGGCGGGGCACCTCTTCCAACCCCTCCAGGCCGCCTCATTGCTGGCGGCCGTGGGGGCGCTGTTCGTGCCGGCGGTGGCTCCGGCCAGCTCCCCGGGCAGGCCCGGCCGGCCCCTCAGCGAGGAGATCCCGCTCGAAATCCTGCTCGTCGAGGACAATTTCGTGAACCGGACCGTCGCCCTCAGCCTCCTCGACCGGCTGGGCTACCGGGCGGCCGCGGCGGCGAGCGGCGGCGCGGCGCTGCAGGTGCTGACCCAGCGCCCCTTCCAGCTCGTGCTGATGGACGTGCAGATGCCGGGCATGAACGGACTGGATTGCACCCGTGAGATCCGCCGCCTGCTGCCCGCCGAGCGCCTGCCCTGCATCATCGCGCTGACCGCCAACGCGCTGGCGGGCGATCGCGAACTCTGTCTTGAGGCGGGCATGAACGACTACCTCACCAAGCCGCTCAAGCTCGACCAGTTGGCCGCCGCCCTCCGCCGGAATTTCCCCGTGCGGCCCAACGCCTGACGGCCACAATTTGGCGCTCAACCCCGCGGGAGCAGTCCGGCCATCTCCTCCGCCTGGCGCGGGTCGGCTGCCAGATTGCGCTGCTCCAGGGGATCCTCGTCGAGGTGGAAGAACAGCCACGGCGTGCCGTCCGCATTGAGCACGATTTTGCGCGTCGCCGTGCGCACCCCGCGCCAGACGCGGTCGCACTGGAGCGGAAACGGCACGACGCTCGGCATCGAGATGCGCTGGATTTCAGTCTTGGGTTTTGGGTCTTGGGTTTTGGGTTGGGGAATGCCACCCCATTCCAGAGTCCATTGATTGAGGTCGAGCAGCGACACCAGCTCGCCGCTCCGGCTCCCCGACCCGAGACCCAAGACCCAGGACCCAAGACGATCGCGGTTTGCTCCGCGCACCAGGAGCGGCACGCGCACGCTCTCCTCGTGCGGCCAGCCTTTCCGCAGCAGGCCGTGGGCCCCGTGCATGTCGCCGTGCACCGACGTGAAGACGACGATCGCCGCTTCCCGGGGAACGGCGGCGATCAGCCGGCCGATGGCCCGGTCGGTCGCCTCGAGGTGCGCATGGTAGCCCGCCAGCTCGCGACGGGCCCTGGCCTCGACCTCGCCGCCACGCGGGACATTCGGCGCCAGGACGATCCCGGCGGGATCGCGGGCTGCCACGCCGGCCGCCGGCGCGTCGTACGGCGGATGCGGCGCCTCGAGACTGACCATGACAAACCAGGGAGCGCTGCAATTGGGAACGCCGGCACGGCGGATCCAATCGACGGCCCGGTCGCAAACGATGTCGGACTGGTAGCCGGCGACCCGCTCCGGCACGGGCAGGCGGGTGCCGTGCAGCCACGGATCGTTCAGGAGGAACCCGCTTTCGAATCCCTCCCAAAACTCGAAGCCCCCGCGGCGCTCCGGCGGCACGACGATGCGCGCATGGGCCTCGCCGACCGGCGGCGCCGCCGGGTCGCGGCGGTACAGATGCCATTTCCCGAAAAATGCCGTGCGGTAACCGTGTTCGCGCAGCTGGTGCGCGACCGTCCGGGACGACGCGGGCAGCGGATCGTAGTAGTCGGCGATTCCATTCTCCGGCGACGGGACACCCGTGAGCAGCGCGGCGCGGGCAAAGGGCCCGAACGGATGGGGCGTGACGGCCTGCGCATAGTTGGTCGCCTCCGCGGCCAAGCGATCCAGATGCGGCGTGCGGGCGTTGGAGTCGCCCGCATAGCCGGTCGCCTGCGCCCGCCATTGCGTGGTGACGACCCACAGGATGTTCGGGCGCGCCGGCACGGCGCCTGCCGCGCCCGGTTTTGAGCCTTGGGTTTTGGGTTCTGGGTTCACATCCAGGGGCTCACGCCTCACGGGTTGGCGGCTGGAGTCTGCTTGCCGGCATCTGACCTCTGACCTCCGGCCTCTGAATCTCCGGCATCAGGCATCCGCTCTCCGTTCTCCAACGGCGGCGCGACCGGCTGGAGATTGCCCCGCCAAAGCTCGCGATAGATGGCATTGTCCGGGCAGGGAATCCGCCGCTCGCTGAAATCGCGCGACGCGACATAGTCGAAACCGTAGTGGAACGCGGCAAGGAGGAGGGGCTCGGAGAACCGGCCGCGCTCGTGAAGGGCGTGGCGGCACCAGGCCAGATAATCGATGCCGGCCTCCAGATTGGCGCGCCAGTCCCACACCGCGGGCTCGTACGGCTGGCCGGATACGGTCGCCCACGCCGCGGGTTTGAGCTGGAGCAGACCGCGCGCCTCCCCCTGGCGCGCCCGGGCGTCAAAGCCCGACTCGGCGGCCACGAGGGCGTAGACGAACGCCGCATCGAGCCGGTAGCGGGCGGCCTGCGGCTGGATGGCGCGCCAGACCTCCCGGCGGTCCACCGGCTCGCGGCGGGCGGTACAGCCGGCCCAACAAAGCAGAACCAAGGCGGCGACAGCAGCGCGTTTCACCCGGGCCCAGCCTCGCCCACCCCCGGCCGGAATTCAAAACCCAAAAACCGCCGGAACGCCCCGTTGGCTCATTCGAACCGGCGGAAGATCAGCGCCGCATTCTGGCCGCCAAACCCGAGATTGTTGCTCAGGACGGTCCGGACGGGCGCGGACCGCTTCACGTTCGGCACGTAATCGAGGTCGCAGTCGGGATCCGGCTCCTCGTAATTGATCGTCGGCGGCACTTCGCCGGTCTCGATCACCTTCGCGCTGATCACCGACTCGATGCCACCCGCCGCGCCCAGCAGATGGCCGGTCATCGACTTGGTGGAGCTGACCATCACGCGCCGGGCGTGGTCGCCGAAGATCTTCTTGATCGCCAGGGTCTCGAACTTGTCGTTGTAGGGCGTCGAGGTGCCGTGGGCGTTGATGTAGTCGATCGCCCCGGGCTCCAGCCGGGCGCAGTTGAGCGCCCGGGTCATGGCCAGCGACAGGCCGCGGCCATCGGGATCGGGCTGGGTGATGTGAAAGGCGTCGCAGCTCGCGCCGTATCCGACCAGCTCGCAGCGGGCGCGTGCCCCCCGCGCCTCGGCATGGCGGAGCGTCTCCAGCACGAGGACGCCGGCGCCCTCCCCCATGATGAAGCCGTCGCGGTTGCGATCGAACGGACGGCAGGCCTTGTGCGGCTCGTCGTTGCGGGTGCTCATCGCCTTCATCGAGCAGAAGCCGGCGTAGGAGAAGGGCGTGATGGCCGCCTCGCTGCCGCCGGCGATCATGACGTCGGCCTCGCCGCGCCGCAGGGCGTGGAAGGCCTCGCCGATCGCGTGGGCAGAGGAGGCGCAGGCGCTGACCACGGCGAAATTCGGGCCGCGGGCGCCAAACTCGATCGCCAGGAGGCCGCTGCACATGTTGCTGATGAGGGACGGAATGGTGAAGGGCGACACCTTGCGCGGACCACGCTCCCAAAGCACCTTGAGCTGCGACTCATAGGTGTGCATCCCGCCGATGCCCGAGCCCATGATCACCCCGAGCCGTTCGCCACCCTCCGCGGCGACATCGAGGCGGGCGTCCGCCACGGCCATCTTGGCCGCGGCGAAACCGAAATGCGTGTAGCGGTCGTTGCGCCGGGCCTCCTTCGGGTCCATGTGCTTCGCCGGGTCGAACCCGACCACCTCGGCCCCGATCTGGCACGGATAGTTGGTCGCATCAAATTGCGTCACCCGGCCGATGCCGTTCTTGCCGGCCAGGATGTTCGTCCAGAACGTGTCGACGTCGGTGCCGAGCGAGGTGATCACGCCCAGACCGGTCACGACGACCCGTGGCACGGAGGATTCAGCATCCATAGGGACAAAAAAGGCGTTCTACCGACACGTCTTCAACGGACAAACGGTAGAACGCCGGCAAAAGGGGAAAAGGTCTATTTCGCCGCGGACTTCTCTTCGATGTACGCGATCACGTCGCCGACCGTCTGGAGTTTTTCGGCATCAGACTCCGGGATTTCTCCTTTGATCTCGTCTTTGAACTCCTCCTCAAAAGCCATGATCAGCTCGACAGTGTCGAGCGAGTCGGCGCCTAAATCGTCAAGAAAAGATGCTTCCGGGGTGATCTGTTCCTCGTTAACATTCAATTGGTTAACGATGATCTCCTTGACGCGTTGTTCGATGGTTTTCTGATCAGCCATGTTGGATAAGGGCCAGGGGTTCGGGCTGTTCTTTGGGATCACATCACCATGCCGCCGTCAACGGTAAAAACTTGTCCGGTAATGTAGCCGGCCTCCTCGGAAGCCAGGAAGGCGGCCATGTGCGCGACGTCGGCCGGCTCGCCAAAGCGCTGGAGCGGGATGAATTGCAGCGCCGCCTTGGTCACCTCTTCGCCCAGGGCGGCGGTCATGTCCGTCTTGATGAATCCCGGTGCCACGACGTTGCAGGTGACGCTCCGGCGCGCGAACTCCTTGGCGATGCTCTTGCTGAAGCCGATGAGCCCGGCCTTGGCGGCGGCGTAGTTGGCCTGGCCGGCGTTGCCGGTGCGGCCGACCACGGAAGCGATGTTCACGATGCGGCCCCAGCGTTTCTGCGTCATGGCCCGGCCGAGATGCTTCGTCCAATGGAAACAGCTGGTGAGGTTGGTCGCCAAAACCGCGTTCCAGTCCTCGTCGGACATGCGGAAGAGCAGGCCATCGCGGGTGATCCCGGCGTTGTTGACCAGGATGTCGACCGCGCCGAACTCGGCGATCAGGGCGGCTGACGCTTTCGCGATGGCCGCGCCATCCGTGACATCGACCGGCAACGCCCGCGCCTTGCCTCCGGCCGCCTGGACGGCGGCGGCGACGGCCCCGCAGTTGGCCTCCTGCTTGCTGACGCAGATGACGGTGACGCCGTGGCGCCCCAGTTCCTCGGCGATGGCCCTGCCGATGCCCCGCCCGGCGCCTGTGACCAGAGCGATGCGATTGTTAAACGTCATGGCACGAGTACCATGGATTGTAGAACCGGGCGCGAGCCGAATCTTGGCTGGTCGGGGGCGGCCGGGTTCCTTGCTCCCGATGCCGTGGCAGCCGGCGGGATTGGGCCCGCCCCGGCCGGTGCCCCGGCGCAAGGATTTCCTTTGCGCGTGATGAAACAACTTTCTATCAAGAGGATCGAACTCAACTGACAGGTTTTTCTCCAGGAACGTCCCCAGCCGCCGCCGTCACGCACTCCCACCATGAAGATCCACCTCTGCCGTCTCTTCGCCGCCCTGATGCTGGCGTTTCCCCTTGCGGCCGCGCCGCTCATGGAAACCACCGCGATCCATTCGCAGCCCGACGCCGCCTCGCCCGCGATTGGCTACCTCAAGGCGGGCACCGAACCGGTCGCTGCGCCCAACGCCACCGCACCCGACGGCTGGATGGCGGTCGCCATCCCGGGTCCCCACGAAGGCTACATCGCCAATGCGGACCTGACCAAGGGCCTCGACGTGCGCCCCGGAGCCACCATCCGCACGCAGCCGAAGGCCGACGGGCCCGTCCTCACCACGAAGCAGGAAGGCGAAAAGATCGAGATCACCGGGCTGCGTCCCGGCTGGACGCAGGTCAAGCTTGAGCGGGACGTGGTCGGCTACATCAAGCTCGGCGGCAGCGCCTCCGTCGCCCCAGCCGCCGCCACCGCGGCCGCGGCTCCGGCCCCTGCATCCGTGCCTCCTCCTCCCGCCCTGACGGCCGGTCAGGCTCCGCCCAATCTCGCGAGCGGACCCGCCGGCGGGCTGCCGCACCTGTATCAGGGCATGCTGGTTCCCACGAAGCGCTTTCTCCTCGTCGGTCCCCGCCGTGATTTCGATTACCAGCTCAACGACTCCAACGGCAAGCGGATCGCCTACCTCGACGTGAGCAAGATGCTCGCGACGGTCAAAATGGAGAAATACATCGACAACCCGGTGGTTGTTTCCGGGGTGATCCGGCAGACCTACGACGGCAAGAACCTCGTGATCCAGGTGGTGACCATGGACCTCAAGTAGGGCGCACCGGACGGCTCAGCGTCACCGGCCGGCTGAACTTTCCATGGAACTCATCGACGGCAACCGCATTGCCGCGGACATCATCGCCGAGCTCAAGACCGAGGTGGCCGCGCTGCTGGGCCGCAAGCCCTGCCTGGCCCTCATCCGCATCGGCGACGATCCCGCCTCGGTCTCCTACGTGAAGCGCAAGGAGCGCACAGCGGCCGAAATCGGCATCGAGGGACGGGTCATCCTTCCGCCGGTCACCATTTCGCCGCCCGAGCTGTTTGCCCTCATCGACCAGCTCAATGCCGACCCCGCGGTCGACGGCATCCTCGTGCAGTCGCCGATGCCCGGGCACCTCGACGAGCTCGCGGTGTTCCGGCGCATCGCGCCCGAGAAGGACATCGACGGCCTCGGCACCATGAACCTCGGCAAGGTGGCGCAGGATGACGACTCGGGATTTGTGTCGTGCACCCCGGCGGGCATCATGGAACTCCTCCACCGATCCGGCGTCGCGCTGGCCGGCCGGCATGTCGTCGTCGTGGGGCGCAGTCTTCTGGTGGGGAAACCCCTCGCGCTGCTGGCCATGCAGAAAAAGGCATGGGCCAATGCCACGGTCACCGTCGCCCACTCACAAACCGCCGGCCTGTCCGCCGTCACCCAGACCGCCGACGTGCTCGTCGCGGCCATCGGTCGCCCGGAGTTCATCACCGCCGGCATGGTCAAGCCGGGGGCGGTGGTCATCGACGTGGGCGTCAACCGCGTGCCCGATCCGACCAGGAAGACGGGATACCGGCTGGTCGGCGACGTGCATTTTGCATCCGTCGCGCCGCTCGCCGCCAAGATCACGCCCGTGCCCGGTGGCGTCGGCCCGATGACGGTGGCCATGTTGATGAAGAACACGCTCAAGGCGTACCGCCAGCGCCGCGCCGCCTGACTCCGGCCACGGCACTCTTGCCACTCCGTTCAACTTCCGTTCCTATCCCCGCCATGCCCGCACCCAAGATTCTGGTCGTGGATGACCAGCCCATCAACGTTCAGCTGCTCAAGCGCAAACTCGAGCGCGAGGGCATGCAGGTGGCGGCGGCTTACTCCGGCCAGGAGGCGCTGGCCTCCGTGCGGCAGGAGAAACCCGACCTCATCCTGCTCGACGTGATGATGCCGGAGATGGACGGCATCCAGGTGTGCCAGCGGCTGCAGGCCGAGGAGGATTCCCGCTCGATCCCCATCATTTTCGTCACCGCCCGCAGCTCCAAGGAAGGCAAACTCGAGGGCCTGGGCGTGGGCGCGGTCGACTACATCACCAAGCCGATCGATCTCGACGAGACGCTCGCCCGGGTGCAGACGCAGCTCCGGTTCGCGGCGATCAACCGGGAGATCATCGACCTGCAGCGCCGCCTGACGGAGACCCGGCGGGCGGCAACGATCGGCGCCGTCACCCAGGGCATCGCCCACAACCTCAACAACCTTCTCGGCGTGGTCATCGGCTACCTCGACCTCATCAAGTCGAACTACAACAAGCCGGAGCTGGTGAAGAAGAACGTCCAGAGCGTCGAGGACGCGGTGGGGCGCATCGTCTCGATCATCCGGCAGCTGAGCACCCTCGTGGTGAGGGCCAAGCCGCCGACCACGAAGGTCGGCCTGCAGCGCATGCTGGAGAGCGGCGTCGAGCGCTACCACGCGGAGTACAAGAATTCGGCGCCCGTCGCGATCGAGAATCCGCTCGGGGACCTCATCATCGAAACCCACATCGAAATGTTCGAGGAGGTGCTCTCGAAGGTGCTGATCAACGCGTGGGAGGCCTACGCCGCCGAGACGCCGGCGGACCGTCGCCCGATCACCATCACGACCGAGCAGGTCGTGGACAAGCGGGAGAACGAGCGGTGCGTGCAGATCCGGGTGACCGACCAGGGCCGGGGCATCGATCCGGACATCCGCGACCACATGTTTGAGCCCTTCATCAGCAGCAAGCACACCGTCGGCGTGGGCATGGGCCTGACCGTGGCCCGGCACGCGCTGCGCAACATCGGCGGCGAAGTCACCATGGAGGACCGGCCGGGCGGCGGCACCGTCGCCGTGCTCCTGCATCCGGTCGAACAGAAGCAGAAGAAAAAGGGCGCCAAATAGGCCGCCCCGTCGCTCCCGCGCATGCCCGCCTTTGCCTTCATCGGTGCCGGCCGCATGGCCTCCGCCATGATCGGGGGCCTGCTCGCCCGCCACGCGGCCCGCCCGGCCGAGATCGCATGCATCGGCGGCGCGGATGACACGGCCCAATCGCTGGCGCGCCGCACCGGGATCACGGCCGCGGCCGACCTCGGCCGCCTGCTCGATGGCGCCGACACGGTGATCCTGGCCTGCAAACCGCAGCAGCTCGCGGAGCTGGACCCCCAACTGGCGGACCTGACCGCCGGCCGGCTCGTCATCTCCATCCTGGCGGGCAAGCGTCTGGCCCGGCTCGCCGAGACCTTCCCCCGCGCCCGCAACCTGGTGCGCGCCATGCCCAACACCCCCGGCCAGATCGGGGCCGGCATCACCGGCTGGTGCGCGCGCCAGCCGTTGGCGCCCGCCGACCGCGCGCGGGTCGACACGGTGCTGGGGGCCCTCGGCAAGGTGCTCCCGCTCGACGAGCCGCTGCTCGACGCGGTCACGGCGCTCAGCGGCAGCGGACCCGCCTTCCTGTTCGAGTTCGTCGCCGCCCTGCGCGACGGCGGCGTGGCGGCGGGCCTGTCGCGCGAGGTGGCCGCGACGCTGGCCCAGGAGACGGTCCTCGGCGCAGCGCGCCTGCTCGCGGAGACCGGCGCGGAGCCAGAGGCGCTGCGCGATCAGGTCACCTCGCCCCACGGCACCACGTTCGCGGGCCTTCAGCGGATGGCGGCGCGCGGCTTCCGCGACACCGTCAGGGAGACGATCCTCGCCGCCAAGGCGCGTTCCGAGGAGCTGTCCCGCGACGCCTGAGCCCGGATGCCATGAGCGCCTTGCCCCAGGGCCGCATCCTCGTCACCGGCGGCGCGGGTTTCATCGGCAGCGCCCTGGTGTGGGCGCTCAACCGGCGGGGCCGCGCGGACATCGTCGTCAGCGATTTCCTGGAGGCGGACAAACGCTGGCAGGATCAGGTGCCGCTGGCGGCCGGCCGCGACGACAAGCGGCGGAATCTCGCGCCCCTGAAGTTCGCCGACTATGTGGAGGCCGACGTGCTGCGGGCGCGCCTGCAGGCGCAGCCCGGGGCGTTCGGGCGATTCGCCACGGTGTTTCACCTCGGCGCCTGCTCCTCCACCACCGAAACCAACGCCGCCTTCCTCGCCGACAACAACGTCGCCTACTCCCGTGAGCTGGCCGGATGGGCGCTGGCGCAGGGCGCGCGCTTCATCTACGCGTCCTCGGCCGCGACCTACGGCGACGGTTCGGCCGGCATGGATGACCGGGACGACAACCTCGCCCGCCTGCGGCCGCTCAACCTGTACGGCCGGTCCAAGCAGGAATTCGACCTCCACGCCCAGCGGGAAGGCCTGCTGGCCCGCATCGTGGGGCTGAAGTATTTCAACGTCTTCGGGCCGAACGAGGATCACAAGGGCGACATGCGCTCGGTGGTGCACAAGGCCTACCACCAGATTTGCACCGACGGCCGCGTGCGGCTGTTCAAGAGCTACAAGCCGGAATACCGGGACGGCGAGCAGCGGCGCGACTTCCTCTACGTGAAGGACGCGGTCGAAATGACGCTGCATTTCGCGGAGTCGGCCGTCACCGCCGGCGGGCTCTACAACCTCGGCTCGGGCGAGGCCCACACCTGGCTGGAGCTCACGGCCGCGATCTTCGCCGCGCTCGGCCGGCCCCCGCGGATCGAGTTCATCAACATGCCGGTGGAGCTGCGCGCGCGGTACCAGTACTTCACCTGCGCCGACATTTCCAAGCTCCGGGCCACCGGCTATGCGAAACCGCTCACGCCGCTCGCGGACGCAGTCGCCGACTACGTGCGCAACCATCTCGTCCCCGGCCGGCGCCTCGGCGACTAGGATCCCGCGCCGCTTCGTCCGCCGGGCCGCTCCCTGGCCGCGGCCGCCGCCATCGTCTGCGTTCCGGGCTTCTGTGCACAACTATGTTCAACCTTGAACATGGTTGTGCACTGGATTAGAGCGCACAGACACAGCCCATGAAGGCGGCGACCGAGGAATTTCTTTACGTTCTGCTCTGGACCGCCGATTCGCTGCTTCGTCCCACATGGCGAAGTCTGGACGACACCTTCGAATCATGGGCCTACCGAAACGGGCTCGGCCGCCGGCTCGCCCTCTTGGAGCAACAGAAATTCCTCGAATCGCGCCCGGCGGCCGACCTGGGACGGGTCTATCGTCTTACCGCTGCCGGCCGCCGCGCGGCGTTGGGCGGGCGCGATCCGGAGGAACGATGGAGTCGGAAATGGGATGGCTGCTGGCGAATGATGCTGTTCGATCTGCCGGTCAAGGCCTCGGCGTTGCGCATTCGCTTGCGGCGATTCCTGCTGCAGCATGACTTTGGGTATCTGCAGCAGAGCGTCTGGATCAGCCCGGATTCGCTGGCCGCCGTTCGCCAACAACTGGGCAAACTGCCGGTGGAGGTGGAGTCACTGACACTGTTTGAGGGCCGGCCGTGCGGGGGTGAAGCCGACGTCGCCATCGTGCTCGGCGCCTGGGATTTTTCCGCCATCAACACTGGCTACGAACGCCACCAAACCATTCTCGCCCAATGTCCCGGGGCGTTGTCCCGCCAACTCGTCCTCCAACCGGCGTTCCGGGCGTGGGCCCGGCGCGAGCGGGAGGCGTGGACCGCGGCGGTGCGCAAAGATCCCCTTCTCCCCCGGACACTGCATCCCGCAGGCTACCTGGGTCAGCGGTCGTGGGAGGCACGGAGGGAATTCTTCCGCCTGTTGCAGCGGGGTTGGGCGCGGTGATCCCTGTGCACAACTGTGTTCAACCTTGAACATGGTTGTGCACGTTCGCGCGGATGGCCGCTCCACCGAAGCGGGAGGTACGGTGCTCCGGCGCGGCCGCGTGATGCGCGCGCCGCGGCTATTGGATCTTCAGCAGCTCGTCCGGCGACCACGGGCCGGCGCGGTCGGCGACGGCCGCCCGGATCGTCTTGACCTTGTCCGGCGACACCTCGGGCGCGCTGTTGCCCCATTCAGACCGCACGTAGGTCAGGACGTGCGCGATCTGGTCATCCTTCAAGAGCGGGCCGAAGGCGGGCATGGCATTGTTGAACGGCGTGCCCTTGACGGTGACGGGGCCGCTGAGGCCGTTCAGGACGATGCGGATGATGCGGTCCTCGGGTCCCAGCGCCCATTCGGAGCCGGCCAGCGGCGGATACACGCCGGGCAGCCCCAAGCCGGTGGTCTGGTGGCAGGCAATGCAGTTGGTGGTGAAGACGCGCTTGCCGAGCGCCTTCGGATCCAGCGCCGCCGGCGCGGCCTCGGCCGTCTGCGTGCCGGGAGTGATGCGCTCGTCATACACCATCGGATCGAACCCGCCGGAATAGCGCCCGACGTAAATGGCGCAAAACAGAATGCAGGCACTCATCAGCCCGAGCAGCAGGAGCGGCAGCGGCGAGTAGCCCTCCGAGGGCTCCGGCTTTTCGCGCAGCAGGATGGCGTGCACCCGCTGGAGGTGCTCGTCCGAGGCGCCCGCCTGCTCGAGGCGCGGGTTGGGAGCGGGCTCGGGGTTCATTTCGGCCCGCCTTCCTTCTTCGGCGGCACGAAGGGCTTCGCCTCCGGATACACGAACGTGTCCTTCAGGCTGAGCAGGTAGGCCACCAGGGCCTCGCCGCGGGGCGTGGGCACCAGCTCGTAGCCGGGCCGGTCCAGCCCGTGCCGGCGCGCGTAATCCGCCGGCAGCTTCAGGGCGAGCGGCGACACCTGGCCGGAAATCCGGCGGTATTCGAACAGGAAGGGGAACGGCGCCATGATCGAGCCGGGCGACGTCAGTTGCGGATCGTAGAGATGCAGGTAGTGCCAGTCCGCCGACGGCTGCCGGGCGCCGATGTTGCGCAGATCGGGGCCGGTGCGCATGGTGCCGAGAAACACCCGCCGCTCGTAGATGTAGTCGCGCGCCACGCTCTGGCGGTCGCCCCAGCCGCGTTCCGCGTCGGCGCCAAAGCCGGGCCGGCGCACCTGCTGGGAATGGCAGTACAAGCAGCCGAGGTCCTGGTACACGTCGCGTCCGCGCTCGGCGAGGCCCGACGGCAGGTCCGGGAAGGTCTTGCCCTCGTTGGCATCAAAGTACGGCGTCAGGCTCCCGTACTGGATCTGGTTGGTCAGCACGACGCCCGTCCACGAGAAGGCGAGCGCCAGGAAGATGCCGAGAAACAGAAGCGGCCCCTTGTTCATCGGACGGAGGCGGCCTGCAGGGCCGGCGGACTGCGGAACAGCGTCGGCGCGGTGACGCCGGCCGGGCGCTTGGCGCCGAGCATCCACAGCACGTTCACGGTGAAGGCGAGGTGGCCGATCGTCATGAGGATGCCGGCCAAACTGCGGACGAACAGCCACGGGATGGTGTTCCGGACCACCTCCAGGAAGGGGATGCTGGGGTCGTTCATCTGCAGGCCCTGGATCCAGCCGCCGATCTCGAGGTCGACCCAGTAGATGGTCACGCCGATCGCGACGCACCAGAAGTGCGTGCGGATGAGGCCGGCGGAGGGCCATTCCTTCAGGAGCACGCGCGGCAGGATGTAGTAGATCGCGCCGAACATCACCATGGTGAAGAACGCGTACATGCCCTGGTGCGCGTGGCCCACGGTGAAGTGGGTGAAGTGGGTGATCTCGTTCACCGCGCGGATCGCCATGGCCGAGCCGGTCAGGCTGACCAGCGTGTAGTTGACCGCCCCGAAAACGACGAAGCGCAGCGTCGGGCTGTAGCGCAGCGCGCCGAAGCTGCCGACCATGGTGAAGTGATGGTTGATGGCGGTGACCACGACCGGGATGATCATCATGAGGCTGGCGGCGATGCCCGCCGAGATGACCCACGCGGGCACCGGCCCGCCGATGAGGTGGTGCACCCCGGCCCAGTTGTAGAAGATGGCCAGCGACCAGAAGCCCAGCACCGACAGGTAGTAGCTGTGGATCGGTTTGCCCAGGACCTTCGGGATGAAGTAGTAGGCGGCGGCGAGGCCGATCGGCGTGAACCACAGGCCAAGCACGTTGTGGGCAAACCACCAGTTGACCAGCGCCTGCACCGTACCGCGGGCGGGCTCGAAGATCAGCATGATCTGGGCGATGGAATACAGCCACGGGAACCAGAACAGCGCGGCAAGCAGGTACCACTGGGAGACGTACACGTGCTCGGCTTTGCGGAAGCGGAAGGTGATGACGGCCCACACGCCCACGAGGGCGTAGGCGACAAACAGCAGCGGGGTCGCGTAGGCCGGCATTTCCAGCCATTCGATCGAGGTGGAGTCGCCCGCCAGGATGCCGATGATCCCGATCGTCACGCCGAGGTTCCAGAAACAGGCGGCGATGAGCAGCACGCCGGCATGGCGCAGGCGCGCCCGGGACAGGCGCGCCATGAGCCAGAACGCGACGGCGAAGGCGGCGTTGGTGCTCCAGCCGTAGATGACCGCGTTCAGGTGCGCGGTGCGGGCGCGGCCGAACGTCAGCCACTCGTAGCTCCCGAGGAACTCGGGGGTGTGCAGCTTGAACGACGAGATGAGCGCGAACACCGTGCCCACGAGCAGCCAGACCAGGGCGGAGACGAGGAAGAAGATCACCGGCCACTTGGTGGACGCGTCGATCTCGCTCAATTCCGCGCGCGGCACCGTGTCGGGCGGGGTGGCCGGATTGAGGGAGGCGGCGAGGCTGGAGGCGGAGGCCATCGGACTGGGTACGGGGTTCGGCGTTCTGGGTTGGGGGGGTCGCGGTGCTTCAGCCCGCCTTCGGCCGTTTGGCGGGAAAGCGGTCGGTCATCTCCCCCACCGGCTCCTCGGCGTCAAAAATGGACACCGCCCCGCGTTCGAAATCGCGCAACTGGCCGTTCTTCGACGACCACCAGAGCGCGTAGACCGCGGAGCCGCTGATGGCCAGCGCGACGAGAAAGGCGAGGGTGTAGAAAATCCACTCCATGGGCGGCTACGGGTGACGGCCGGCGTTGAGCTCCTGCAGGGTCAATTGCATCGCCCGGTCGATCGGGAGCTGCACCACGCCCTTGCTGCGGTCGATCCAGGCATAGGCGGTCTGCGCCGCCTGCTCCCGCGCCCGCATCTCGTCGAGGTGGGCCAGGCGCCCCGCCGGCGTGTATTTCCATTGCTCCTCGGGCGGGATCTTCGACAGGTCGATCGTGGCCGCGGCCCGGCGGGCCGGAAGGTAGGCAAGATCCAGCACGACCAGGAAGACCACGAAGCAGGCCAACGCGGCCACGAAGGTGATCCACAGGCCCGTCTTTGATTCGGCAGCGGTGTCAGGCGGAAGACTCATGGTGGGTCAGGCATTCCACGATGCGCGGGTCGCGGATCGGGATCAGCTTGGTGGTGGCAAAGCTCCGGAGATAAGCCCAGACGCAGACGCCGCCCACGCCGATCAGCGCGGTGACGTGCCAGATGAACAGCGAGGAGAGAAACGGCCGCGGATTCCCGGTGGCCGCATCCTTGAAGGCGGGCAGCGAGTTGAAGCAGACGTCCACGAACATCATCACCAGGATCCAGACGGCAATGAAGCCCGCCCGGCGATGGTTGAGCTTGTAGCGGTAGGAAAGCAGGTAGCAGAACGGGAACGCAAAATACAGGAACAGGACCGCCATGCCCACCCAGTACCAGTCGCCGAATTCCCGCAGATTGAAGTAGAACGTCTCCTCCGGCACGTTGGCGTTCCAGATCAGGAAGTACTGGGCGAAGGCGATGTAGGCCCAGAAGACCGTGAACGTCAGCATCAGCTGGCCGATCGAATGGAGGTGGTTGTTGTTGAGGACGCCGCGGTAGTCGCCACGCCGGTACAGCCAGATCATCAGGAGCACGCCGATCGCGAGCGCGCCCCGGACGCCGGTGGCGAAGAAATAGACGCCGTAGATCGTGGAGAACCAGTGGTATTCGAGGCTCTTGAACCAGTCGATGACGGCGAAGGTGATCGCGAGGCCGCCGAGCGGAATGCCGGCGCCCGACCAGAAGCGGCTGGACAGGGTCCACTTGGGATCGCCATCCGCGTCCTGCCGGAAGGAATTGCGGCGCATCACGGCGGCCAGCCCGATCCAGACCGCGAAGTAGAGCGCCAGGCGGAGGGTGAAGAAGCCGACGTTGAGGTAGCCGGACTTCTTGAGGTAAAGGACGTCCTCGCCGACCGTCTCGTGGCCGCCCGGCAGCACGGCGTGGGGGTTCATCCACAGCCACACCAGGCCGGGCTTGAGGTAGGCCGAGAGGAGCAGCAGCGGCAGGAACAGCAGCAGCAGCCATTTCAGCGCGGCCAGCGCGTGCTCGAACTGGCGCCGGATGACGATGCCCCAGCTGGCGTCGAAGATGTGGTGGATCAGCACCAGCATGAGCATCCCGACGACAATCAGGGTCCAATATCCCACCGCCATCAGCCACGACAGGGCCACGCCGCGGGGATCGGCCACGAAGAACCCGGCGACCGTCAGGGCGATTCCCGCCAGACCGACGCCGAGCGCGAGGCCGGCCTTGGCGGACGGCGATTCCACGGGGAGACTGCGGAGGGCGGCGGCGGGCGGATTCATAGGCCAAGGTCCGCTTTGTGATCCGCCGGCACGTCGGCGACGGTGCCGTGACGGGCGCGCTCCAGGGCCCGGACGTAGGCGATCACCGCCCACCGGTCCTCGGGAACCAGTTTGTCGGCATACGGGAACATCGTGTTCTTGCCGTTCGTGATCGTATTGAAGATCTCTCCTTCGGGCATCTGGCGGATCCGGTCATCCTGGTAGGAGGCCGTGGTGACCATCCCGTAACCCCGGGTGACGCCCTGGCCGTCGCCCAGCGCGCCGTGGCACGGGGCGCAGTAGATGGTGTAGCGCTCGCGGCCGCGGGCCATGAACCGCTCGCTGATCACCAACTGCGGCGGGAAACCGCGCGCGAACTGTCCGTCGGCGGTCTTCCCGCGGTAGAGGAAATCGTCGGCGCGCAGGTAGTCCGGGTCGAGGCTCGGCGTGCGGCCGCGCGCCACGACGCCGGCCGGCAGCGGCCGGTCGACCCGCCCGTCGGCAAAAAACCTCGACTCCATCTCCGGCTTGTACTTCGCCTGCCGGTCCATGTCCGGGAACACCTCGATGGGCGGCTTGGTGGAAAGGCGGCCGCGGAAACCGGCGATCGAGATCACCAGCACGACAAGGAACGCGGTCACGTAGTAGACGTAGCGCATGGGTCACTCGTCCAGGGCGGTGATGTCGTGGCCCCCGGCTTTTTCGAGCAGCGCGCGCGTTGCGGCGGGGTCGAAGTGCGGGTCGCGCGCCTCGATCACGATGAAAAAGCGGTCGTCCGTCGCCCGCTGGAAATTCGGCTGCTTCATCACCGCGTGATAGTGCATCGGCAGCCGGTTGAACATGAACATGCCGATGATCGTGGCGAAGGCCGTGAACAGGATCGTCAATTCGTACGAAATGGGGAACGCGAACAGCGGGCTGAACAGCGGCTTGCCGCCGACCGTCAGCTTGAAGTTGTAGGCGCCGGACCACCAGATGAGCGTCATGCCGGTGGCGAAGCCGAGGAGGCCGCCGGCGAGCGACACGCGCGGCAC
>JBAIXJ010000173.1:0-1651 GCA_037916645.1 Opitutales bacterium
GGGGCTGGCCCGAGGACGAAGGGGCGGCCTCCCTGGCGCGGGAGCTGGCGGCCGACGATCGGGCGATCGACTGGATGGAGGAGGCCCGCGGCGCGGTGCGCGTGCTGGTGCAGCGCCGGTTGCGGGAGGAATTGAAGGACCGTCAGCAGCGCCTGCGCCACGCGCTCGACGCGGAGGAGTCGGAGCGGCTGATGGAGGACATCGGGAACATCGCGCAGTCCATCAAGGACTGGAGCGCGTCGACGTAGGCAGAGCGGGACCCCGGCGGGGCGGACGCGAAGGCGCGTCCCCGGCGGGTCCTTTCGAGAGGTGGTTTCGGATGGCCGGAGCGGCGGCGAAGACGAAGCAGGCGAAGCAGGCAGCCAAGGTGGAGCAGCGCAGGCGGCTCGACGAGATCAAGTCGGTGGCGCTCCGCCAGGGCTACATCACCGAGGATCAGGTGGTGGGCATGCTGGACGACGAGCTCGACCCCGAGGTCCAGGTGGACCAGATGGAAGAGATCCACAGCATGCTCGGGACCATGCACATCGAGGTCTTCGCCAGCGAGGAGGACGCGGCCGAACGCCTCAAGAAGCTGCGCAAGATCGAGGACAAGAAGACCCCGGTCGCGAGCAAGGCCGTTCCGCCGCAGCCGGTGCGCTACGACGATCCCGTGCGGATGTACCTGCGCGAGATGGGACGCGTGCCGCTGCTCACCCGCGAGGGCGAGGTCGAGATCGCGCGCCGCATCGAGGCCGGCGAGCGGCAGGTGGTCTCGGCGCTCTTCCGGGCCGAGCCCTCGGTACGCGAGATCCGCGGGCTGCTGAAGAAGCTCAAGGAGGGGCTGCTCAAGATCGAGGACTTCATCAAGGTCGACGCCGAGGCCGCCACCGAGCAGGCGCTCAAGAAGGAGCGCCAGCGCGCGGTGCGCATCCTCGAGCGGGTGTTCGTCCTGCAGAAGCGCTACAACGACATGCTCGAGAAGCAGAACTCCCGGATGACCGACCGGCAGCGCTCGAGCTACCAGGCGAACTTCGCCAAGGTCGAGGCCGAGCTCACCCAGGAGATGCACAAGCTCTCGATGAACCCGCGCATGGTCGAGGGCCTGGCGGCTCCGGTGAAGGAGCTGGCCCAGCGCGCGATCGATCTCGAGGACCTGCTGGGCGCGCTCGAGAAGAAGTACGGCCACGGCGTCGAGGACATGAACGCGTTCTCGCGGCGCCTGAAGCGCGGGCCGAAGGAGCTGCGCGCCGTCAAGCGCGACTCGGGGCTCCAGCCCAACCAGATCGCCGAGTTCCAGAACGAGCTCAAGGCCCAGCGCAAGGCGCAGCGGGATCTCGAGGTCGAGTCCAAGATGACCATCGACCACCTGCTCGAGCTGCACCGCCAGATCCGCGACGGCGAGCGCGCCACCGGTCAGGCCAAGAAGGAGATGATCGAGGCCAACGTCCGCCTGGTGATCTCGATCGCCAAGCGCTACACCAACCGCGGCCTGGAATTCCTCGACCTGATCCAGGAGGGCAACTCGGGCCTGATGCGGGCGGTGGACAAGTTCGACTACACCAAGGGCTACAAGTTCTCGACCTACGCCACCTGGTGGATCCGGCAGGCCATCACCCGCGCGATCGCCGACCAGGCGCGCACCATCCGCGTGCCGGTGCACATGATCGAG
>JBAIXJ010000174.1:0-2213 GCA_037916645.1 Opitutales bacterium
GCCTGCCGTGGCGGAGCGATGCGCACCTCGCGCGGTGCCTGCAGGAGTTTCGCGGCCTGCGCCTGCTGCGCCAGCCTTTGGGGGAAACCCTGCTGTGCTTTCTGTGCAGCGCCACGAAACAGATCCCGCAGATCCGCCAGATGGTGGAGCGTCTCGCCCAACGGCACGGACGCGAGATCGTCCCGGGTTTTCACCGGCTGCCCACCTGGGCCGAGCTCGCCGACGTGAGCGAGGCGGCGCTGCGGTCGTGCCGGCTGGGCTTCCGGGCGCGCCATGTGCGGCGGACCGCCCTCTTTCTCGCCGAACATCCGGCCTGGCTCGAGCAGCTGGAGCTGCTGCCGTACGCGGAGGCCGCCGCGCGGCTGTGCGAGCTGCCGGGCGTCGGCGCCAAGGTGGCCGATTGCGTGCTGCTGTTCGGCGCCGGCCGGCTCGAGGCATTCCCGGTCGACACCTGGATTCTCAAGGCGATGGCGGCCCGCTACGGGCTCGAGGGCTGGCGCCCGGAGCAGGTCGCCCGGTTCGGGCGGGTCCACTTCGGCCCCCACGCCGGCCTGGCGCAGCAATACCTGTTCGCCTGGGAACGCGCGCACCGCCGCGATTGAAGGCCGTTCCCTTCCCTTTGGGCCGTGCGCCTCGGTGCACAACTATGTTCAAGGTTGAACATGGTTGTGCACGAGGCTCCGGGCTCGCGGAATCCCCGCCGCGTCGCCCAGGCCCCGGCAAGATAGGGCGCTGGCGGAGTCGCCGTGGAAGGCGGGGAAAACGCCCGGCGGCCGCAAGGTCAGACTGAAGCCCTCAGAGATTCCGCCTGCCGTTCGAAAATCCGGCGAAGCGTCTCGGCGCGAGCTTCATCAAACATGACCGGCCTGTTGAAGGTCTGGCCCAGCTCGCTCATCAAGTTGAGGCAGAAGACCAGGGTGTACAGAGTCACGATCGTGCGCTGCTGTCGGTTCGCACCGATCGCATCCAGCCAGTAGCCCACGTAGTCGGTGTCGAATCCCAGCGACAGCAGCGCCGCATTGGTCAGCCCTACTGTGAAAAGGGAGTCGCCAAAGCACACCTCGTCCGTGTCGACGATTCCCGCGAGAACGCCTTCGTTCACGATGACGTTCCTCGTCGTTGCATCGTCCAGAAACGGAACCGGCGCCACCGCTTGAAGGTAGGACTCGTGGCGGGCGGCGGCGGCCCGGACGCGGTTGACGAACCCGGGGTCAATTCGCCCGGCCTCGCGGATGCGTTGGTCGCTCCGCTCGATCTGCGTCGCGACCACGTCGACCCACGAATGTCGGCCGGTCGCCCCCGCTTCCTCATAGGAAACCGCAAAGCCGAAACCGCGCGCCTGGGGAAGCGTTCCAACCGATGCCTGCATGGCGGCGAGGCGCTCAGCCAGCGCCTTTTTGGCCTGCGCTGGCAGATCTCCATAGACGTTCTCCAGATCGGTGCCGGGAAGGCGCTCCAGCAGCATGTAGGGGTTCGGGCCGGCGACGCCGCTGGCATAGAGGGCAGGCACCGGCACGAGGACTGCCTTCAGCCGTGGATGCCAATACAAGCCGCCCTCCAGCTCGCGCCGGGAGGCCGCCGATGCCAGACGAACCACGTAGGCGCGATTGGCAGTCGTGCGGACCTCGAATACATGGTGGCACAGGCCGGTCGGGAATCGGCGCACCGAGCTGACGGGGTCCGGGAAATGCGCCCGGAAAATGTCCGCCGCCATCCGCTCGTCGGGGACCGGCGTGGTCACCGGGGCCTTCATGCCACTTTCCGCACGCCGGACTTCACCAACCGCCACGGGAAGAAATAGACGGCGTACACGACCGCGTAGACGACGAAGTTATCCAGATGGGCGAAGTGCGCGAACGCGAAGAAGAAGATGAGGAGGTGCATCCGGATGACGTTCTTGTACGGCTCCATGAAGGCGTCGCCGCCCCTCTTCGCCGCCGCGCCGGCCCCCGGCCCCACCAGCGGCGCCGCCGGGAGGCGAAAGGCCCTGCGTTCCGCGACCGCCGCCACCATCGCGAACGGCCAGTACGATACGGCCACGTGGGCGTAGAGGGAGAAAGACGGACCGCCGTGCCGCACGCCGTCCAGCGCCGGGAAGAAGGCGTTGAGGAAGATCGAGTGCACGAAATGGAACATGCCGAAATGAAACGTGAAGAAGGCCAACAGGAACAAGCCGCCGACGAAATAAAGGCCGACGCCCGCCGCCGCCATGC
>JBAIXJ010000175.1:0-2505 GCA_037916645.1 Opitutales bacterium
CGACCCGGCTCGAGCGCACCGGGCGGGTGCGCGACTTGGCCGAGCTGATCCAGCTCTGCTCCGTCTTCGGGGCGACCACGGCCAGCTCGTGGCCGCCGCCGCGCAGGCCGGCGACCAGTTCATGCAGGAAGACGCAGTCGATGCCGTCGTCGTTCGTGACGAGGAGTTTCATGGAGCTAAAAGCTGTAAGCAGTCAGCCGTAAGCTTAAGCAAAAAAGCTCAGGCACGGAGCGGTGCGGATCTGTTTTCACAGGAGGAAACGGAGGCAACGGAGACGGGAGGGATTTATCCACCGCGGATCACGCTGATCGGCGCGGATGGCCGCAATCCGACCAGCATCCGCGCCGATCCGCGTGATCGGCGGCAAAAGGAAGAATTGGTTCACTGGAGCACGCGATGAGAGCAGACCAGTCTGATCTCAGACATCGTCTCGGCGTTGGTCCCGCCCTGCGGCGAGCGCGGAAGGATCGGCACCGCCGAGACGGGAAGGGCGCCGGGGAAATGTCACGCGTCAAGATCCCGTCGCCGGAGGCGGGCTGACCTGGGCCGGCGGTTCCGGCGGCGCAAACAGCGAGAGGTTCTCGGCTTTCCAGCGCATGGCGGCGTGGATGCGGGCGCGGCCGCTGGGATGGTCGTAGAACAGCCACTCCTCGAGCGGCCCCGGGCTGAGCTTGCGGTACTCCGCGAGCTGCAGCGCCACACGGGCGAAGCCATCCGGCTGGCGGGCGGCGTCGAGCCCGAAGATGTCGGCCTGGGTCTCCAGCGTGCGCGAGAAGGTGTTCGTGATCGGCGTCAGGACGAAGAAGAAACACGAGAACAGGAGCATGAAGAGCGGCACGACCGCGATGTCGCCCACGCCCCGCACGCGCCACCGTCCCCCCCACCGCCGCAGGCACCAGTCGAGCGACCACCGCAGCCAGGAGAACCCGGCGACGACCACGATCAGGTAGAATCCGAGAATGACCTCGATGTGGCCCAGGACGTAGTGCGCCATCTCGTGCCCCATCACGGCCAGGATCGACTCCGGCGCGCAGCGCCGCAGCAGATTGTCGTTGAGCGTGACGCGCAGGGTGCGCCCGAGGCCGCTCACGTTGGCGCTGATGCGGGTGGTCTGCCGGGAGGCATCGATGACGTACACGTCATTGGCCGGAATGCCGTTCGCGCGCGCCATGGCGAGGATGGGGCCCGTGATCCCCGGTTCCTCCAGCCGCGTGACCTTGTTGAACAACGGGGTGAGGTACACCGGTGCGATCATGACCACAAAGGCATAGAACCCCAGGGTGACCACGGCGCCCCAGAACCACCACGTGCGCGGCAGGCGCCGGATGACGCCCATCACCACCGTGACGACGAGGCCGCCGAGGATGATGCCCACCAGCAACTGCTTGACCTGGTCGAAGGCCCACGGCCCGAAGGTCTGCGTCGCCATGCCGTAGTGGTGCTCTCGCACGAAGCTTTCATAGATGGTGAGCGGGAAGCCCAAAGCCGAGGCGACCGTGAGATATTCGGCCCAATAGATCAGCGACTGGACCGGCTTGAACCGGGTGACGCGCTCCGCGAAGTCCCGCATCGCGGCCGACCAGCCCAGCTGGAGCAGCAGCAGGGAAATCGCCGCGCCGGCCAGAAAATCCCAGAGGATCAGCCAGTAGCCGCCCTCGAAATAGGCGTCCGATCGGGCGCGCGCCGCCGGCGGGACCTCCGCCAGGTAGGCGTTCGTGGCCGCGTCGACATTGAACCCGGGCCCGGCTTGGGCGGCCGCGGGGATGGTGAGCGCCGGGCGCGCTTCGGGGGGCGGGTTGGCTTGGGCGCTGGCGGGGGTGGGGATCAGGGCAAACAGGGCTGCGGCCAGGGCGGCGACCGCAGCGCTCCGCAGCGCTGTGGCCCGGGGGAGGTGGAGGCTCTTCATGAGGCTGGAGGTCTCGGCTCAGCCTGCTTGCACGCAGCAAACGGCGCAAGGCTCCGTTCGGCGGGGCCGGTTGTGTCACGAAGTTCCCGCTCAACGCCGTGTTTTGTAGGCCGCCAGCTTGCTGGCGCCAAGATCGTAGCCGGACGAACTGCCCTGCCTGTCCGCCGTAGCCTCGGCGGAGGCGGAAGCCCGTCGAACGGGCAGCCCGCCCACTGGGCGGGCCTACAATGTGGAGATCACGGCGCGCTCGCCGATGCCGTCAGCCCAGGACGGGCAGGGGCAGCCAGGGCGTCTCGGTCTCCCATGCGCGTGGCTCGGGCACGGCCGAATACGGCTGTCCCGGGGCGGCCACGCGGAGGAAACCCCGCGGTTCCGGGGCGCGCTCCTCCAGCATTGCATCCATGGCTTCAAGGCGCGCCCGGACCTCCTTCGCCACCATGAGCAGGTGGGTGGACTGAAGGCGCAGCGACGCCAGCACGCCCGGGCTGGGGGCAAGGTTTCGCTCCTCGTCGCAGGCCGTGGCCCGAATCCAGCGCGACGCGTACAGCAGGCTGGTCATCCGCGTCAGCCGCAGTCCGCGGGCGTCATCGTACTGCCGT
>JBAIXJ010000176.1:0-1560 GCA_037916645.1 Opitutales bacterium
TGAGGATGTAGCCGTCCGGGCTCACGATGACGCCCGAGCCGAGGCCCACTTGGGGCGGTTGGCGGACGATGCGACGGCCGCCGCGGGGACCGCCGAACAGCGGGCCGAAGAACTGGCGCAGGGCCGGGTCGTCGAAAGGCGATCCGCCGTCGACCTCGATCTCCTTCGCGCGTTCGCGGGTCACCACCTTGACGACGCTCGGGATGACCCGCTTGACGATCGGGCTGTAGGAGACGCCGGAATCGCCGGCCCGGTTCAGCGGCGTGCTGTCGACTTTGACGTCGACGGACTTGACGCGCTCGTCGGGATTCTTGGACTCGGCGACGACCCAGGTGGCGCCGCCGATCAACAGAGCCGCCACGGCGACGGTGAACCACCGCCGGCGGCTCGGAGAGAAAGGATGGATGTTCATGGTTTGATTTTCAGTCTTGGATCAACGCGCTGGAAATTGGACGCGCCCAAGATACCCGCCGCGCCTGTCCGGCGCGTTGCCGCAACCTTACAGTTTTGAAAGATTTGCCAGCCGCCGTCCCCCGCGCCTCCACGCCGGAAATCCGAATCCTTTCCGGCGCCCCCGCCCCGGTCGTCCCACCGGTGCAACCCCGGTCGTGACAGTCCGGTTGCCCGCTGATATGCTGCCGGTACAGCTCCCACGCCATCATGAACAAAGTCGTCCTGATCATCCTCGCCATCCTGCTGCCCCCGCTGGCCGTCTACCTGAAAACGAAGTCGCCGAAGGACACGGTCATCAACGTGATTCTGTGCCTGCTCTTCTGGCTGCCCGGGGTGATTCACGCGCTGTACCTCATTCTGAAATAGCCGTATGTCGGCGCGGGCCGGGACACGCGAGGATGGCAGGGCCCGGCCCACCGCACGGGGTCGCCCGAAACGGCCCCCCGCCGACCCGTGGTCGGCGAAAAACGAAGGCCGACTTCCTCAGAGAAGCCGGCCCCGTCGACTGATCCGGAATTGGCGGGTCAGAGCGCCGCGTCGCCGTGCTCGTCGGTGCGGATGCGCACCGCCTCCTCGATCGGCACCACGAACACCTTGCCGTCGCCGATCTTCCCCGTCTTGGCCGACTTGACCACGGCATCGACGACCTTGGGTACGATCTCGTCGGCGACCCCGACCTCGATCTTCACCTTGGGCAGAAAATCCACGGTGTATTCGCTGCCCCGGTAGATCTCGGTGTGGCCCTTCTGGCGGCCGAAGCCTTTGACTTCGGTGACGGTCATGCCCTGGATGCCCAGCTGGGACAGGGCCTCCTTCACCTCCTCCAGCTTGAAGGGCTTGATGATCGCAATGATGAGTTTCATGAGAATGCGGGTTGGGGAGACGGGGTTTATTCGATGTAGCCTTCTTCGCCATGCTCCGCGAGGTCGAGACCTTGACGTTCGATTTCGGGGATGGGCCGCAGGCCGATTACCGCCTTCACGATAGACCCGATGACCAGCGTGGCAATCACTGAGAGCAGCAGGGTGATTGCGATGGCTTTGAGCTGCTCGTGCCAGAGGCCGCCCCCGGTCACCAGCTTGGCCAGGCCGTTCTTCACCGCGGCCC
>JBAIXJ010000177.1:0-2522 GCA_037916645.1 Opitutales bacterium
CTCTCGGTCGGCCTCGAGCCGCACCCGGACTCCGACAAGATCCGCCGCCTGTTCAACATGAGCTGCAGCAGCGAGGGCTGGTTCCTCGAGCGGCACCCGAAGCTCGCGCCGGTGAGCACGTTCACCGACGGCGTCTTCCTCGCCGGCTGCTGCCAGGGGCCGAAGGACATCCCCGACAGCGTCGCGCAGGCCGGCGCCGCCGCGGCCGAGGCCTTCGCGCTCATCGACAAGGGCCACATCGAGCAGGAGCCGAACACCGCGTTCGTGGTCGAGGCGGAGTGCAGCGGCTGCAAGTCCTGCCTCCCGCTCTGCCCCTACACCGCCATCTCGCTCCTGCCCGACAAGAAGAAGGCCTACATCAACGAGGCGCTGTGCAAGGGCTGCGGCACCTGCGTGGCCTCCTGCCCCTCCGGCTCCATCGTCCAGAATCTCTTCGAGGACGCCGAGATCTACAACGAGATCGACGGCCTCCTCGCCCCTGCGTCGACGTGACTGAAAGGACCACCATGGCCAACGAAGCAACCACTCCCGCAGGCAACGGCGCCTGGTCGCCGCGCATCATTGCCTTCTTCTGCAACTGGTGCACCTACACCGCCGCGGACCTGGCCGGCGTGTCGCGGATGAAGTACGCCGCCAACACGCGCACGATCCGTCTGATGTGCTCCGGGCGCATCGACCCGCAGTTCATCCTCGACGCCTTCGCCAAGGGCGCCGACGGCGTGCTCATCGGCGGCTGCCACCCGAATGACTGCCACTACGCCGAGGGCAACTACAAGATGCTGCGCCGGTTTCGTCTTCTGCGGCGCATGCTGAAAGACATGGGCGTCGCCGAAGACCGGCTCCGGCTGGAATGGATTTCCGCCGCCGAGGGCGAGAAGGTGAAAAGCGTCGTCAACGACATGGTGAAGAGGATCACCGCCCTCGGCCCCCTGAACCTCCCCGGCCGTTTCCAGGAGTGGGATCGCGAGATTCCGCCGCTCGAGCCGGCCGTGGCCGCATCCCAACCGCCCTTTGCCAGCGAGGTGACTCATGCCTAAACCCAAGGTCGCGTTCTACTGGTGCGCCTCGTGCGGCGGGTGCGAGGAGACCGTCGTCGACCTGGCCGAGGACATCCTCGGCGTGGTCGAAAAAGTGGACATCGTGCTCTGGCCCGTGGCGATGGACTTCAAGTACAAGGATGTCGAGGCGATGCCCGACCAGTCCATCTTCGCGACCCTCCTCAACGGCGCCATCCGGTCCACCGAGCAGGAGAAGATGGCCCACCTGCTGCGCCGCAAGAGCAAGTACCTGATCGCCTACGGCTCGTGCGCCTGCACCGGTGGCATCCCGGCGCTCGCGAACCAGTTCGGGCGGGAGCAGATCCTGCGCTTCAATTACGAGGAGGCCCCGTCGGTGGTGAACGAGGCGAAGACGCGGCCGCAGCCGCGCTTTGACGAGAACGGCCGCCGGCCCCACCTGCCGGAGCTGCACCAGGTCGTGCGCGCCCTCGACCAGGTCGTCAGCGTCGACTATTACATTCCCGGCTGCCCGCCGACGCCCAAGATCACCAAGGCGGCGGTGGCGGCACTGCTCGACGGACGGCTTCCGCCCAAAGGCTCGGTCCTCGCGCCCGACATCGCACTGTGCGAGGAGTGCCCGCGACGCGACTCCAAGCCGACGGACGTGGCGTTCGCCGAGTTCAAGCGCACCCACCAGAAACTGCTCGACCCCAACCTCTGCTTCCTCGCCCAGGGCGTGGTCTGCATGGGCCCGGCCACCCGCCAGGGGTGCGGCGCCCAGTGCCCGGGTGGCAACATGCCCTGCACCGGCTGCTTTGGCGGCACCGACCGGGTCAAGGACCAGGGCGCGAAAATCCTGTCCAGCCTCTGCGCCAACATTGCCGTGAAAGAGGAGGCGGACATCGACCGCGTGCTCGACGGCATTCCCGATCCGGTCGGCACGTTCTACCGCTACGGCCTGGCGCGCAGCCTTCTGCGGCGCCGGGTGGATCTGCCAGCCAACGGAGCCGAACACGCTTGAGGACCGAGCCGATGGCCTGCCGGCCGGCACTGCAGTTTGCGATCGCGTCGGTTCTGGCCCTCGCCGCTTGCTCCACGCCGATGAAGACGGGGACGAACGCCGGGCAGGTCCGGTTCAATCCAACGCCCCTTGACGATGACTGGACGCGATGGATCGTCGGCGAATGGGAAGGGGCGGGCGCGTCGGACACCGGCCGGGGGAAGGCGGTCGAACGATTCGAAGTGAGCCTGTTGGGCCAGTTCCTCGTCTGCCGGGGCCAAGCCAGGATCACGGAGATTACCGCGGAGCAGGCGGATTATCTGAAAAGGAACATGCGCGCGACCGACGAGGAGATCGCCCGGTTCAAACGCGACGGCTACCAGGCCCTGGAGATCTACACGATCGACCAAACCACGGGCGAGACCATCGGCTACCTTTTCGACAGCCTGCGGTGCATCGCCACCGGCCGCGGCCGGCGCGACGGAAACCGGCAGATTGTCGATTGGGTCTGGGCCACCGGGCAC
>JBAIXJ010000178.1:0-1911 GCA_037916645.1 Opitutales bacterium
CGCCCTACCTCATGGTCGCGAATTCCGAAACAGGTAGGGCGGCTTATCCCTAAGCCGCCGCGGTCGTGAAATCGGCGCGTCAGTTTGGGTTTCCCCCGCAGGCGGGTTTTACCCAAACTTTGACCAGCCCGGCCACCCCGGGCAGCTAAGAAATGCCCCGGCCGCGCGTGATATCGAGATCCACACCCTCCTTCCGCCCCTGAACTCCCTGCCCATCCTCCTGCCCTGCTCCCTGCTCCTGCTTGCCGGCGCGCTGCGCGCCGAGCCAGTGGAGTCCCGCCTGACCGCCGCCACCGTCTATGCGGACCGCGCGGTGGTCACGCGCACGGCCAGCGTGGACCTGACCGCCGGCGAGCACACGCTCGCCTTTGAACGGCTGCCCGCCAACCTGCTCGACCAGTCGCTGCAGGTGTCCGGCCGGGGCACGGCGGCGGCCACGATCCTCGACGTCAACGCGCAGACCGCGTACGTCGACTTCACCCCCAACGCCCGAGTGCCGGAGCTGGAGGAGCAGATCCGGGGGCTGCAGAAACAGCAGCGCGCGCTCGACGATCGCGCGGGCATCCTCGAACAGGAGCGCGACTTCGTGAAACGCATGCTCCTGTCGTCGACCGGAACGATCATTTACCCGCTGGGCGCCGACCCCGCCCACGCCGGCGGCACGGCGGCGCGCCCCACGCTCGAGGAGTGGCAGAAGCTCTACGCCTACTCCGACGACACCCTGGGCAAGATCGCCACGGAGCAGCAGGCGATCGACACGCAGCGCGAGGACCTCAAGACGAAGGAGACCGCGCTCGAGCAGCAGCTCAACCAGCTGCGCGGCACGGGCGGCAAGAGCTACAAGACCGTGACCGTGCGCGTCGCCGCCACCGAGCCCGGCCGCCTCGACGTGGCGCTCCGGTACGCCGTGCCCGGCGCAAGCTGGGCGCCGTCGTATGACGCCCGCCTCCGCGTGGCGGACCGCGCCGTGGAGCTGGCGTACTTCGGGCTCGTGCGCAATGCGACCGGCGAGGACTGGACCAACATCGCGCTGACGCTCTCGACCGCGCGGCCGAACCTCGGCGGCGGCGCCCCCGAGCTGCCGCCGTGGATCGTCGATGTGGCGCGGGCGATGCCGGTGGCGATGGCCCGGGCCCGGATGCAGGACATGGCCCAAAAGGCCCAGGCCTTCAACGAACTGGCTGCCACGGGGGCCGCGGCCCCGACCATGGAGCCGGAGGAAAAGGACGCCGGCATGCTGACCGCGGTCGTCGAAGCCGGCGCGACCAGCGCCACCTTCAAGGTCCCGGTCGCCGTCACCCTGCCGGCGAATAACACGGTGCAGAAGGTGCCGATCGCCACGACGAAGCTGGCGGCCACCCTCCAGTACCAGGCCACGCCCAAGATGATGGAAACGGCGTTCCTGAGCGCGTACGCGACCAACACGACCGAATATCCGTTCCTCGCCGGCGCGATGAACACGTTCCTTGACGACACCTTCATCGCGGCGAGCCGCCTGAAATCCGTCATGCCCGGCGAGAAGTTCGAGCTGCAGCTCGGCGCCGACGAGGGCATCGCCGTCAAGCGCAGGCTCGTCAACCGGTTCACCGAGGACACGGGCCTCGTGACCAAGGGCAAGCGCGTGACCTACGAATTCCTCGTCACGCTCACGAACAACAAGAAGACCGCCGAGCGCGTCGTGTTCAAGGAGCCGGTGCCGGTGTCGCGCAACGAGAAGATCGTGGTAAAGCTGCTCACGCCCGACGAGGGCGACGTGGGCACGACGGAGAAGCCGAAGGAAGTCACGCGCGAGGAGGACGGCAAGCTGGTGTGGCGCCTCGACCTCAAGCCCGGCGAGAAGCGCGAGATCCCGCTGAAGTTCTCCGTCGACTACCCGGCCGACCTGAAGGTGGCGGGGTTGGAATAGGCCGC
>JBAIXJ010000179.1:0-3344 GCA_037916645.1 Opitutales bacterium
GCTCCGATCCGCACGCTGTCCTTGCCCGCATACACGACGCTGTTGCTGATGCGGATGATCTGCGAGGCCAGGGCGGCGTCGCGCCGGATCAGCTCGCTGATCTCCGCGAGACTGCTGTTGGGGTTCCGCAACAAGTTCCCCAGCGCGGCCAGCACCTTCGGCGCCGGCGGCAACGTGCGGGCGATCTCGACGATTCGTTCCCGGGCAGTGAGGCTGGAAGGAGCCATCGGAACGTCCCAGAACATCGGGATTCCGCCGGCTCCGCAAGCCCACGTCATCCCGCCGAGTCCGGGATTGGCAAGGCCCCGCGCCACCGTAGTCTGTCGCCATGACGACACCTTCCCACGTCAGTGTGGCCCCGGCGGGAGGATTCCTGCCCCCCGATCCGGCCGTCGAGGCGGCCGTGCGCGCCAAAGGCGAGCAGCTGTTCGCGCTCATGGACGCCCATCCGGCGCCGAGCATCTTCTCCAAGAAAGGCGCGTATGCGCGTCTCATGGAATGGGCGATGAAAGATCCGGCCTTCAAGACGCAGCTCTTCCGCTTCGTCGACGTGTTGCCCGCCCTTGATTCGTCCGGGGAGATCGTCCGCCACCTCCAGGAATATTTGGGAGATCAGGCCGTGGCCCTGAACCCCGCGCTGAAGACCGGGCTGGCCGCCGCCTCGCTCGCCCCGGCCCTGGTCGCCACGCCCGTGAAGGCCCAGGTGCTGGACATGGCCCGCCAGTTCGTGGCCGGCAGCGGGCCGAAGGACCTGATCAAGCAGCTGCAGCGCAACACCCGGCTCGGGCTCGCGACCACCATCGATCTGCTCGGGGAAACCGTCGTGAGCGAGCCGGAGGCCGATGAATTCCTGCGCCGCAACCTCGAGGTCCTTGACACCGTCGCCGCCGCCCTGCGCGCGGAGCCCGAGCCTGGATCCAGCGACGTCGGGCCCGCGGGGCCGCTGCCCCGCCTCAACCTCTCCGTGAAGATCTCGGCCCTCACGCCCGAGGTGCATCCCGCGGATCCCGAGCCCAGCATTGTCGCCCTCAAGGAACGCCTGCGGCCCATCCTGCGCCGGGCCGCCGAGGTGGGCGCCTTCATCAACTTCGACATGGAGAGCTACAAGTTTAAGGAGCTCACCCTGGCGCTTTTCCGATCCATCCTCGAGGAACCGGAGTTTCGCGCTGCGCCGTCCGTTGGCATCGCGCTTCAAGCCTACCTCCGGGAGTGTGAGCAGGATCTGCGCGACCTCATCGCCTGGGCTCGCGCCCGCGGTCGCCCCATCACCGTCCGCCTCGTGAAGGGCGCCTACTGGGATTCCGAGACCATCCTGGCGCGGCAACGCAGCTGGCCGGTGCCGGTCTGGTCCCACAAACCCGAGTCCGACGCCAATTTCGAGAAGCTCACCGTCCTCCTGCTGGAAAATATCGACCTCATCACGCCCGCGTTTGCCTCGCACAACGTGCGCTCCTGCGCGCATGCCATCGTCCAGGCCGAGCGCCGGGACATCGATCCCCGGGCCTACGAGTTCCAGGCGCTGTTCGGCATGGCGGATGAACTGAAGACCGCCCTTACCCGGACGGGCCACCGCGTTCGCGAATACTGCGCCGTCGGCGAGCTGCTGCCCGGCATGGCCTATTTTGTCCGCCGGCTGCTGGAAAATACCTCGAACGAGGGCTTCCTGCGGCAGAGAAACACGGGCGAAGCGACCGCGGAGCAGCTGCTCCGAAACCCGGTGGAGCTCCTCGAGCCAGGGGACCGGAAGGCGGTCGCCGGAAAGCCCGCCGCCGCCGGGATCGCCCTCGCCTCCGCCAGCCGGTCTCCGGCTTTTCGAAACGCCGCCAACACCGACTTCACCGTGGCGGCCAACCGCGAACGCCAGATCACCGCGCTGCAGGCCCTCGGCACCCGCTTGGGACGGAAATGGCCGCTGATCATCGGTGGCCGGAAGATCTCCGACCGCGAGTACGTGCCGTCGGTGAATCCCGCCCGGCCGGCCCAGATCGTCGGCTACTGGGCCAAGGCCACCGCCGCCGATGCCGAGGAGGCGGTGCGGGCGGCGCGGACCGCGTTCCCGGCGTGGCGGAGCACCCCGGCCGAGGCGCGCGCCGCGATCCTGGACCAGGCCGCCGACCGGATGGAGGCGCGCCGCATGGAGCTCAATGCGCTCCTGATCCTCGAAGCCGGCAAACCATGGGTGGAGGCGGACGCTGACATCTCCGAGGCCATCGACTTCTGCCGGTTCTATGCCGCCGAGATGCGGCGGCTCGCCCGGCCCGAGGTCACCCAAAACGTGCCAGGCGAACATTGCGTGCAGCTGTGGACACCGCGCGGCGTCGCCGTGTCGATCGCCCCGTGGAATTTCCCACTGGCGATCCTCACCGGCCTGACGGTCGCGCCCCTGGTGGCGGGCAACACCGTCGTGATGAAGCCGGCCAAACAGACCTCGGTCATCGGCGCCACATTGATGGAGATCCTCGTCGAGGCCGGCGTGCCGCCGGGCGCGCTGAACTTCCTGCCGTGCTTCGGGGGCGAGGTCGGGAACCTCCTCGTCGCCCATCCCCAGGTCGACGCGATCGCGTTCACCGGCTCCCGCGCGGTGGGATGCAGGATCTGGGAAATGGCCGGACGGACCCCGCCCGGCCAGGCGAACCTCAAGAAGGTGGTCTGCGAAATGGGCGGCAAGAACGCCCTCATCATCGACAACGATGCCGATCTCGACGAGGCCATCCCGGCCGCCCTCTACAGCGCCTTCGGGTACAGCGGCCAGAAATGCTCCGCCCTGTCGCGCCTCATCGTCCTCGCCGGCGTCTATGACCGCTTCGTCGAGCGCTTCCTCGCGGCCTGCCCCACCATCCCGGTGGGCGATCCGGCGCTGCCGGGCACCGTGGTTGGCCCGGTGATCGACGCCGAGGCGCAAAAGAAGATCCTTGGGTACATCGATCAAGGGCGGAAGGAGGCCCGGCTCGCCTGGCAGGCGCGCCTCGCGCCCGCATTGGCCGCCACGGGCGGCTACTACGTGCCGCCGACCGTGTTCACCGAGGTGAAGCCCGAGCACGCCATCGCCCGCGAGGAGATCTTCGGGCCCGTGGTCGCCGTGCTGAAAGCCGCCGACCTCGACGAGGCCTTCGCGCTGGCCAACGGCGCCGACTATGCGCTGACGGGAGGCCTCTTCTCCCGCAGCCCCGTGGCGCTCGAGCGCGCGCTGCGCGAGTTCCTGGTGGGCAACCTCTATCTCAACCGCGGCATCACCGGCGCCGTCGTCGAGCGGCATCCGTTCGGCGGCTTCAGGATGTCGGGCGGCGGCACCAAGGCCGGCGGGCGCGAATACCTGCAGAACTTCATGTTCCCGCGGGCGATTG
>JBAIXJ010000180.1:0-7316 GCA_037916645.1 Opitutales bacterium
CGCCAGCCTCCGCTCAAGCTTCGGCTAGGCCCGTCGTCGGGTTCCAGCCTCGCCGTAGCCATCAGGCGAAGGCGGGTCGCCGGTGGGTGGGCCGACGCCACGAGGGCGTCGCGTCCCCAGCGTGAATGGTGCGCGCTACACCCCGAAGTGCTCCCGGTAGCGCCGGTAGAGGTGGCCGGCCTGGAGGTAGCACGAGTTGGGGCTGAAGAAATGCGAGAACTCGAAGGTGATGCCCTTTTCGATGCCGACCTCGGCGGCGGCCTGCAGCTTCAGCAGCAGCTTCTCCCACTTGATCGGCAGGAACTTGATCGGCATGTCGCGATCGAAGGTCTCGCTGTTCGTCCAGCACCGCAGCCCGTAGTGCTTCGCCAGCATCTGGTTGACCGCCAGGTAGCTGGCAAGCTCGTGGAAGTCGACGTGCCCATCCTGGAAGGCGACGATATCGACCGCGCCGGAGATTGCGGCCATGATTTCGTCCCACTCCTTTTCGTGCTCCCGGAGCGTCACGCCCTCCGCCTTGGTCAGGGCGCCCCCGAAGGAATCGACCGCCTTGATGCCGTCCATGTAGGGCGAGATCAGGACCGGGAGGTGGCCGCGGGAGATGGTCCGGCAGTGCCGCGCCATGGTGACGTAGACGTCGATGATGCCCTTGACGCGCCGGCTTACCTCCTGGGTGAGGTACCAGCCCCGGAACGCCGCGCGGCGTCCGTACTTTTCCCAAACCTCGTCGACCGCCGCGCGGTTGAGGTCGACCTCCTTTTGCCACTCGCCGGTCTGCCAATAGCGGCCCGAGTCATAGGTGCCGAAGAAGAAGGCCATGCCGTGCTTCTCGGCCAGCGTCAGAAACAAGTCCACGAGGTCCACCGGCGGCCGGTAACACTTCTCCTTCGCGATCAGCACCTCCGAGGGATAGGTCAGCCAGCGTTTGTGCCCGCTGCGGATCAGGATCACGGTGTCGATGCCGATGGCGCGCATGGACTCGAAATCGCGGTCCCATTCGGCGGCTCCCCAGTTCTGGTGCGGGATGTCGTGCGAGATCTCGTCAAGAAACGTGCCGGTGATTCTTAGGGCGGTGCTCATGGCTTCTCCTTGGGTGGGTCCTCTCAATACCTCGCCTCTTGTACCGCGTCCGGCCCGCGGAGTTAAGACCCAAATCGATCGCGCGATCCGGGCGCACGGCGTTCAGATTCGGCACCACGATTTGTAGGCCGCCAGCTTGCTGGCGCCAAAATGCGCGAGCAAGCTCGCGGCCTACAGGAGAGCAATCCCCGCGGTCACGTCGGAAAGCCAGGCAACCCGGCGCGGCGGCGGCCCTGGCGGCTTGCGTCGCCGGCCGGGCGCCTGTTGATTACGGGCCGGAGGCGATATGATCCTGTCCCTTGTCCCGAATATCCCGCGTTTCCTGACGGGCGCGATTCTGGCCGCGGCGGCCGCGGCCCCGATGCGGCCCGGCGCCGTCCCGGCCCGTCAGGACCGACCGCCGCGCAAGGTGGTGATCGGCACGGTCGTCAGCGGCTACGCCATCTTCAAGCAGCCCCTGGATGCCCGGCTCCGCAAGATGGAGGAATACGTCGACACCATGGCGATCGAGGCGGAGACCGATCCCGCGCTGAAGCGCCTCGATCTGGCGGTGCTGCCGGAGACGCTGCTCACGCGCCCCGGCGACACGACGCCGCAGCAGGCGGTGCGGATCGACGAGGTGTTGCCGCGCGTCGCCGCGTGCGCCCAACGTCACGGATGCTACATCGTCGTCGGCACGTTGCTGCTGGAGGCCGGCCCGCCGGCCCGCTACAGCAACGTCGCGCTGCTCGTCGACCGCACCGGCAAGCTCGCCGGGGTCTACCGGAAGGTCCATCCGGTGGCGCCGCAGGGCTCGGACGTCATCGAGGGCGGCACGACTCCGGGGAGCGAGTTCCCCGTGTTCGACTGCGACTTTGGAAAACTGGGCATCCAGATCTGCTTCGACATGCTTTACTCCGACGGCTGGGCGGCGCTGGCGAAGCGGGGCGCCGAGATCGTTGCCCTCCCGTCGGCGTCGCCGGATAGCGTCCATCCCTGCGCTTACGCGCTGCAGCACCAGTACTACATTGTCAGCGCTGCGCCACGCGACCACTCGGCGGTCTACAATCCGCTCGGGCTCATCGAAGCCGAGGCGACCGAGACCGGCGCCGTGCTGGTCCATCAGATCGACCTCTCGTACGCGATCCTGCACTGGGAGGCCGTGCTCGACGAGGGTGCGGCGCTGACCAAGAAATTCGGCGACCGCGCCGGCTACCACTACTACCGCCCGCAGGATGCCGGCATTTTCTGGTCCAACGATCCGAAAATGACGATCGGCCAGATGATCGGCACCCTGGGGCTGGTGGATAGCGACGCCAACGCGGAGCGCATCCGCCAATTGGAGGACAAGGCCCGCGGCGGCACGCCGGTGCTGCCGTAGCGGAGTGGGCTCACCACAAAGGCACAGAGGGCACAAAGAGGCGGCCCGCATTCCGGCCGTTCCTTGGTGCCTTTGTGTCTCCGTGGTTCCGATCAGCGCGGCGGGTTGGCCTCGAGTTTCTCGAACTCCCGCAGGCACAGGTACAGCCCGCGCGGGACATGGAAGCAGCCCTTCCACTTGCCGCCCTTCAGCGGCAGCAGCACCTTGCCGGCCCGGTTGAGGTAGCCAAACCACTCGCCGTATTCCGGGTCGGGGAAACGCTTCCACGTGTAGGCGTGGACACGCTCGAACCACTGCCAGCACGCCTTCCGCCCCGTGAGCCGGTAGCCCTTGAGCAGGGCGACCAGCGTCTCCATGTGCACCCACCACAGCTTCTGGTCCCACTCGAGCTGCTGCGGCGGATGGCCGGCCGCGTCGAGGAAATAGAAGATGCCCTGGCGCTCCTTATCCCAGCCGAGTTCGAGCGTGTGCAGTGCGACATCGACCGCCTTTTCGATCAACGCCCGGTCATTCCGGCGCTCGGCCAGATCCATGAGGAACCACATCGCCTCGATGCCGTGCCCGGGGTTGAGCACCCGGCCCTCAAAGCAGTCGAGCCGCGCACCATTCGGCGCCACATGCTCGTGCAGCACCATCCGCCGCTCGTCGAGAAACAGCGTGAAAACCTCGCGCAGGCAGGTGTCGACCGCCTCGTTGTAGGTGGCGGAATCGAGCATCCACTCGAGTTCCAGGGTCAGATTGGCCAGGATCATGGGCAGGGCCAGCGAGACCATCGGCCGCGTGCCCGGCACCGCCTTGCTGTACCTCCCCTTGGGATTCGCCTTCCGCCGGAGAATGTTGCGGTAGGTCGCCTCCGCGATCGCCCGCGCCTCGTCATCCTTCGCCGCCAGGGCGTACTGGCTGAAGGCCATCGCCGCGAAGCAGTCGGAGAAGATGTTGTACGGCTGCACCAGCGGCCGGCCCTCGCGTGTCAGGCTGAAGTACCAGCTGCCGTCCGCGTCCCGGCCGTGCCGCCGGAGGAACTCCGCGCCGTGCCGGGCGAACTCGCGCCAGCCTTCGTGCGGTGCCAGGCGGTTGTACAGCATCGAGAACATCCAGACCTGCCGCGCCTGCAACCAGAGGAACTTGTCGGTGTCGTACACCGCGCCATCGCGGGCGAGGCAGGTGAAATAGCCGCCGCATTCGCGGTCCGCCGAATGCCGCTCCCAGAACGGAACGACATCGTCGAGCAGCGCGCGGCGGTTCTGTTCCGCCAGATCGGTGAAGTTGGGTTTCATGGGATTTCCTGCTCTGGGTCGAAAGTTGTAGGCCCGCCCGGTGGGCGGGCCCGGCCAGCGGCCGGGCCTACAGGCCACAGGATTCCTGAATCCGTCCTAGTTGGACGACACATCGTACGAGGGCGGGAAGTTCGCGGGGCGGGTGCCCCAAGTGCCCGGCGTCGCGCCGAGCTGGAACTCGAGGCGATTCTGCCTGGCGCCGAGCGCCTCGAGCGGCAGCCACGTGCTGGTGACCGGCTGGCCGTTCACCGAGACGGAGTGGACGTAGACGCCTCCGCCGGTCGCGACGATCTCGACGGTGCGCCCGTCGCCGAGACGCAGCGTCGCCCGCGGAAACATCGGCGTGCCCAACGCGAAGCCGGCGACCCCGGGGATCACGGGGTAGAACCCGAGCGCGTTCCATACATAGACGCCGGACGTCGCGCCGAGATCGTCGTTGCCCGGCAAGCCGTCCGGTTTGGTGGTGAAGGCTTCGCGGCGGATGCGGTCGATGACGTCCTGGGTTTTTTCCGGATGGCCGGTCCAGAGGTACACGTACGGCGCGCAAAAGTCCGGTTCATTGGTCACCGTGAACGTCGGCACGCCCCACCCCGTCAGCTTCGTGAAGAACCGGTCGAGCTTCGGCAGCGCGGCCTCGCCTCCGCCCTGCGCCCGGATCAGGCCGGCGTAATTGTGCGGGATCATCCACGTGTACTGCCAGGCCGAGCCCTCCTCAAAGCCCATCTGGTCGACCTGATCCCAGTTCTTGTGCCGCGGCATCAGGCGGTCGGGATCCCAGTCGCCCAGAAACTTTCCGTCGGTCGTGCGCGGCCGGATGAATCCCGTCTCCGGGTCGAACAGGTTGCGCCAGTTCTGCGCCGAGTGCAGGAGGGCGGCGGCGCCGGCCCGGTCGCCGAGCGCCAGGGCGAACCGCGAGATCGCAAAATCGGCGCTGGCGTACTCGAGGGTGACGGAGGCGCCGGTTTCCTCGCCGTTGCCGATCGGGACGAAGCCCCGGGCCAGGTAGTCCGCGAGACCCGGCCGCTGCGATTTTCCGTGAGGCCCGGTCCCGGGCTGCGTGGCCCCCTTGAGCATGAAGGCCAGCGCGGTCTTGGTGTCGAACGCCCGCGCGCCGAAGGCGTGGGCCTCCGCGAGCACGATCGCGGGGGAGTCGCCGCCCATGACGTAGCTCACGTCATTCGCCACGGGCCAGCGGGGCAGCCACCCGCTCTGCTCCGCGTCGCGCACCAGCGACTGTGCCATCTGGCTCGTCTCCGCCGGCAGCAGCAGCGCGTGCAGCGGGACGACGTTGCGGTAGGTGTCCCAGTCGGAGAAGTTCGCGTACTGCGCCTCGCCCGCCGGCAGGCGGCGCACCTTGCCGTCGAAGCCGGCGTAGTCGCCGTTGCGGTCGCTGAACAGGTTTGGTGACAGCAGCATGTGGTAGAGGCCGGTGTAGAAGATCGTGCGTTGCTCCAGCGTGCCGCCCCCGGCGTCCACCCGTGCGAGCAGATCGGTCCAGCGCCGGCGGGCCGAATCGCGCACGGCGGCGAAGTCCCACCCGGGGATCTCGGCCTCCAGGTTGGCGGCCGCGTTGTCGATGCTCACGAACGACAGGCCGACCTTGACCATGACCGGCTGCGTCCCCGCGGGAAACGTGACATAGGCCCCCGCCCCGTGGCCCGTGGCGGTCCTGCTTCCGGCGCTCACCATGGTCGTCCAGGTGCCGAAGGCGGCGAAGGGCCGTTCGAATTTCAGCACGAAGTAGAGCACGTAGTCGCTGTCGCTGCCGCAGAAGCCGCCGCTGTGGACCGAGCCCGCGACCGTGTCCGGGCCGCGGATCTCCACCGTGCTCGTGTCGGCTTTGCGTTTTTCCTCGCCTGCGGTCGCGCTGCTGCCCGCCTTGACCAGCAACGTCCGGGTGGCGCCGGCGGGAAACTCGATCCGGCCGATCCCGGCGCGCTCGGTCACGGTCAGCTCGGCCTTCACGCCGTTGTCGAAATCGACGCCGTAATAGCCCGGCTGCGCCCGCTCGTGATCGTGGGTGAACGCCAGCGCGTAGTCGGCGGATGATCCCGGGCTGGTCACCTCGCCGGTCCACGGCAGCAGGGGCACGTCGGCATAGATCGGGCAGCCGGCGCCGCTGATGTGCGTCAGGCTGAACCCGCGCATCTTGCCGTCGGCATAATAATACCAGCCATCGGCCCGTGTGTCCGGGCCCCACTGGATCATGCCGAACGGCAGCGTGGCGCCCGGGCCGGTGTTGCCCCCGCCCTCGGTGCCGATGAACGGGTTGACGGCGTCGTAGGGCGCCGGCAGCGAGCCCGCGTCCGCGCGCACGCCCAGCGGACTCAGCGCGAAAGTGGCAAAGATCGCGGCCGCGGCGGCCAGCCAGCGGAGGAAACGGTGGGCGGTGATTTTCATCGGAATTAATGGAAGGGATTCTACGGCTGGAGCGCGATCGGCCCGGTGCGACGGAGCCGGATGGCCTCCATCAACAGCACCTGCTGGCGGCAATCCGCCAGGCGCGGCGCGAATGGCGCGCCGGACCGCACGCCGTCCAGGAAGGCCTCGGTCTCGCCGAGGATCCCGAGGCGCGCCACGAGGTCGGCGTCCGTCTCGGTCATCGTGGCCACAAGTTTGTCGCCCTGCCAGGCCTCGAGGCCGTCGGGCGCCGCGGACTGCGGCGAGACCGGGAGCTGGATGAACAGGGACCGGCCGGGCGAATGTACCCGCGCCGAGTCCAGATTACGGCCGGCGACCGGCTGGATGTTCACGCGCACCCGCGTCCCGGAAACGCACTCGGCGTCGATCGTGACATCCGTCGCCTCCCGGTCGCCCTGCCGGCGCGTCAGAAAGCGGAGTTCCGCCGTGCGGAACGGGCTCCGCGCCAGGACCAGCGCCCCGTCCACCGCGTGGATGGCCGTGGTCGAAAAATCCTCATCCCAACGGTGGTGGCGGATCATGTCGTACTCGATCTGCCGGACCTCGGCGGAAGGAACATCGGCGAGGATTTCCAGCGCCCGACGCAGGACTGGCATGTAATGGCGGTTGAAGGCGACCTGCGCCCGGGCTTCCCCCGCCTTTTCGGCGGCGATCAACTGCTCCAGCTCCGTCGACGATATGCCCGGCGGTTTCTCCAGCAGCAGCGGGAAGCCGCGCTCGAGCACGAGGCCGGCCATGTGGCAGGTATGCACCGGCGGCACCGCCAGGATCACCGCGTCCGGCTTCTCGGCGGCCAGCATGCCGGGTACATCCGCGTACGGCCGCACATAGCCGAAGGCCTCGGCAAATTCCTCGGCGCGGCGGACGTCAACGTCGCAGCACGCCGCCAGCTCCACCCCCGGGCGGGCGTCGGCGTACCGCTGCTGGGCCGGTCCGTGGACCTGCCGGGCAAAACTGCCGCACCCGATCATGCAGACCTTGAAGTTCATGGCGTGGACGTGGAAGCAGTGCGCCGGACCGGCGCCTCAGTTCTTGGCGGGCAGGTTGGCATACATCCGCCAGTTGAAGCTCGGGTACATGGCGCGCATGGTCGCGCTCCACTTGGCGAACAGGGCGCGCGCGATCGCGACCGTGTCGCCGGCCGGCTCGGCGGCATACGCCTCGTGGCCGTCGCACCA
>JBAIXJ010000181.1:0-1696 GCA_037916645.1 Opitutales bacterium
GCACGCTCGCGTCGCTGACCGGCTACCTCTACGCCGTGCGCGGCGGCGAGCTGTTCGTGAACGTCTACGCGGGGAGCGAGGGCACGGCGGACGTGGCGGGCACGCCGGTGCGGCTGGTGCAGACGACGGCCTATCCGTGGCGTGGCGAGGTGAAGCTCGAGGTCGCGCCCGCGAAGCCCGCGCGCTTCACGCTGAAGCTGCGGGTGCCGTGCTGGGCGCAGGGCCGGCCGGTGCCGACGGACCTTTACGCCTACGACGCGGGCGAGCCGTCGGGCTGGAGCGCGGCGCTGAACGGCCGGCCGGTCGGGTCGCGGCTCGAGAACGGCTACCTGGTGATCGACCGCGAGTGGAAGGCGGGCGACGTGGTGGAGCTCAAGTTCGCGATGCCGATCCACGCGGTCCACGGGAATCCGAGGATCGCGGCGACCCAGGGCCGCGTGGCCTTCGAGCGCGGGCCGGTCGTCTATTGCGTGGAGGCGGCCGGACAGGCGCAGCCGTTCACGCCGGAGGCGCTGACGGTGCCGGCGACGGCGCGGCTGCAGGCGTTGGACCGGCCGGATCTGCTCGGCGGCGTGACCGTGCTGGACATCGCGGGCGCGGAGCCGGTGGCACACGTGACGGCGATTCCGTATTTCGCCTGGGACAACCGCGGGCTGTCGCCGATGGCCGTTTGGCTTCGCCAAACGGTTTTGGGTTCTGGGTCTTGAGTTTTGGGTCGTGAGGCTTTGGTCTTGAGTCTTGGGTCCTGAGTCTCGGGTTGGCCAAGACTCGGGTTAAGCCGCACTTCGGCAATCAACCCAAAACCCAAGACTCAAAACTCAAGACCCACGCGCCTCACGGTGCGCGGCTGGACCGAAGCTGCTCGAGTGCCCGCTGGGCCGGGATGTAGCCCGGGTGCAGGCGGAGGACGAATTCGAATTCGGATTCGGCTTGAGAGGCGCGCCCGGCGCGCATCAGGGCCACGCCAAGGTTGAAGTGCGCCGGGGTGTCATCCGGCTGGAGGCGCACCGCTTCGCGCAGGTGCGCGAGGCCGGCGTCGGTCTGCCCGCTTCTGCAGAGGACCACGCCGAGGCCGGTGTGCGCCCGGGCCATGCCGGGATCGAGGCGCAGGGCTTGCTCGTAATGCGTGATCGCGTCTGCGGGCCGGCCGAGGCGGTCCAGCAGGTCGCCGAGGTTGTAGTGCGCGGTCGCGAAATCGGGCTTGAGCCGCACGGCGGCCTCGAGGTGCGCGAGCGCTTCGCCGGACCGGCCGGACAGATCGAGCGCGCCGGCGAGGTCATAGTGCGCGTCGGCATAGTCCGGCTTGAGGCGCAGCGCTTCCTCGTATTGCGCGATGGCCCCGGCCGGATTGCCCGCCTGGACCAGCGCATTGCCGAGATTGCAGTGCGCCGTCGGGAAATCCGGCTTGAGGCGCAGCGCGGTCTCGAACTGTGCGATCGCCTCGGCCGTCCGGCCGGCCCCGGCCAGCGTCACGCCGAGGTTGTCGTGCAGGTCGGCGTTGTCCGGCGCGAGGCGCAGCGCGGTGTTGAACTCCGCGATGGCCTCCGAGGTCCGGCCGAGGTGATCCAGCGCGAAGGCGAGGGCGTTGTGGGCCCGCGGACTGTCCGGCCGCTTGGCCACGGTGTCCTGCCAGAGGGTCAGCTCGGTGCGGTAATCGGCGTTGCGCCTGAACGTGAGAACGCCGAGGGCGAGGGCG
>JBAIXJ010000182.1:0-2334 GCA_037916645.1 Opitutales bacterium
GGCGAAACACGCCGCGTCGCCCGCCACCTCGGGCAGGCTGGCCACGGGGCCGCAGATCACCGGGCAGCCGAGGCTCATCGCCTCCACCACTGGCAGCCCGAAACCCTCGTACCGGCTGGGAAACACCAGGGCGCGGGCGTGGCGGTACAGCCAGCGGAGCACGGTGTCGGACTGGTGCCCGGCGTAGGTCCAGCCGGCGGGCGGCGGGCCCTCGGACGGCACGCCGGCCCAGCGCGCCCCGACAATCACCAGCGGCGGCAGCGGTGCCCCGCGCTCCGCGGCGCGGACATAGATCGTTCGCAGCAGCGCGAGATTCTTGCCGGGTTCCAGCGAGCCCACGAACAACAGGAACTCCGGCGGCGCCGCGAAATCCGCCGGCGCGGCAGTCGCGTCCTCCTCCCGCCACGCGCCCCCGAGGTGCACCACGACCAGGCGGCTGGCGTCGAGTGGCAGCAGCTGCGTCGCCTCGTCGGCGGTGAAACGGCTGAGGCAGATCACGCGATCGGCGCCGGCCAGCCGCCGCAGCCGGTGAATCCCCGACCGACGCTGCCACGCCCGGAACCGTTCGGGAAAGCGCAGCACCGCGAGATCGTAGAGTGTGACCACCTCGGGCGCCGCGGGACGCGGGATGAACGGCGGCGCCGTGAAATGGACGACGTCCGCGCCGGCCGCGCGGATCGCCGCGCCCGCGTGCCGGCGCGCCCACCAGAACTCGCGATAGAACGTGCGCCAGGCCCGGCGCGGCTGGGCGTAGTCGAAATTCCCGACCGGCCACGCGATCTCCGTCACCGCCACGTCGTCCCCGAGGCCGCGCAGGCCCTCGAGCAGCCCGCGCACGTAGCGGGCCGCCCCGGCCCGGGTCGTGTACAGGGGGTGGGTGTCGAGGGCGACCTGCAGCATGGCCTGGCGCCTGTCGTGGCGCCGGCGCTTCGCCGAGGCAACGTCGAAGTTGTGCTGGCCCGCGCCGGCGGTCATGGTGGGGCGCCCGCCCATGTCGTCCCTCCGCCGGGATTCCTACGCCCCGCTCCTGCCGATCGTGCTCGCGCATGCCGTCGGCCTGCTGTGCGGCCTGGCCGGCGTGAAGCTCTCCTCGTGGCTCGTGCCCCCGACGGATTTCGGCCGCTACGGCGTGTTCCTCACTTTCACCCCGCTCGGCATGTGGGTCGTGCATGCGGGCGTGATCAAGTACGTTTCCCGGCAATGGGCCGAGGCCGCGGATCGCGGCGCCATGCTGCGCGCGGTCATCGCCGCCGCGGGCCGCAAGCTCCCCTGGCTGGCGGGGGCCGCGGCCGTCGCCGCCGTCCTGATCGCCGGCCGTGGCGCGGCCGTGGTCTTCCCCGCCGTGCTGCTGGCGGCCCTGCTGCTCTCGGGCGGCGCCATCGCCCAGACGGCATTGCAGGCCGCCCGGCAACACTGGCGCGACCTGGCGGTGTCCGGCACGGGTTCCGTCACGCGCTCGTTCCTGCCGCCCCTGCTGTACGCCGCCGCCGGCGGCTCGGTGCTGGCGTTGTACGGCGGCTTTTGCCTGCATGCGTTCGCCCTCGCCGCCGCGGGCGCCTGGGCCCTCCGCGCCTGCTGGCGGCCGGCCGGCCCGCCCGCCGCGCGCCTGGCCGCCTCCTACGAGGGGCCGATGTTCATCGTTCTGGCGGCCACCGCGTGGATCCTGCTCAGCCTGGGACGCTGGCTCACGGCGGCCTTCTTCGGGGCCGACGCCACGGGCTATTTCGTCCTCGCCGGCAACCTTGCCGCCCTCGTGCCGTCCATGCTGCTGACGATTCTCCTCCAGTTCCAGCAGCCGGTGTTTTTCTCCCTCGCGTCCGAGGATCCCGGGCCCCGGCGGGAGCTCGCCCGGCGGGTGGATCGCACGGCGCTGGCGCACGCCGCGTTGACGCTCGCCGGTCTGGTCGCGTTGCGGCTCGTTGCCCCGGCGCTGATCGGACCGCTGATCAGCGCCCGCTACGCTGCGGCGATTCCCTGGCTCCTGCCCGCGGGCTGCGCGGTTCTCGCAGTGAGTTCGGGCGGTTTCTATCACTCGCTGCTCCTCGCCGGCCGGCGCGAACGGGCCTGCGGGCCGGTGGAGCTGACCGCGGCCGCCGTCCTCATCGCGGGCGCCCTGGCGACGGCGGCGGTCGGCGAGCTCTGGTTCCAGCGCTGGCTGCTGTTCTCGCCGGTGGTGCCGTGGCTGGTCAACCGGCCGTTCGCGCGACGGTATTTCTTCCGGCCGGCCGCAGGCCCAGCGCCCGCACCGGGCCGGTGAAGAACATCCGCAGGAGGAACCCGGACCGGCGTGGCTCGGCCCGCAGCGCGCCGCCCAGCACGGCCGCCGCCCGCGCG
>JBAIXJ010000183.1:0-23807 GCA_037916645.1 Opitutales bacterium
AGCGCCGCCCCCGTGCGCTGCGCCATCCACGCCGCATAATCGTAGCAGACGAACGAGTAGGCCGAACCGTCGGTGCAAACGAGGATCTTTTTCATGGCATCCTCCGCGGAGGTTGGGGTTGCTGACCGCAACGATGGTGGCAGGCCGGCGGGCCGAGGTCAAATCGTCGTGCCGGGCGGAATGACGGCCCCCTTGGGCACCACGAGCACGCCGTCGCGCATCATCGTCCCGTGGGCGTAGTCGCCGTTGGTCTTGCCGTCGGGCGAGAGGACGCAGTGGTCGCCGATCCGCGCGTTCTTGTCGATGATGGTGCCGCGGATGCGGCAGCCGTAGCCGACCCCCACGTTGGGCAGGTGCGCCGCGGCGTTGGCCTTCACCTCGGCCTCGCTCTCATAGAAGTCCGCGCCCATCATGACCACGTCCTCGAGGTGGGAACCCTCCCGGACGATGGAGCGGATGCCGATGACGCAGTGCTTGAGCGTGGTGTCGGTGATGATCGAGCCGTCGCCGACCACCACGTAGTCGATGAAGCACTTGTTGATCTTCGACGCCGGCAGGAACCGCGCGTGGGTGTAGATCGGGGCGGTGTGGGTGTAGAAGTTGAACGGCGGCAGCGGCTGGGCGAGCGCCAGGTTGGCCTCGAAGAAGGCCCGCACGGTGCCGATGTCCTCCCAGTAGCCCTCGAAGATGTAGGCGAACAGCTTCTTCCGGCCGAGGAGGCTCGGGATGACCTCCTTGCCGAAGTCGCTCATGTTGTTGTCGAGCGCGTCCTGCAGCACGTCGCGGCTGAAGACGTAGATGCCCATCGACGCCAGGCAGTGCTGGCCCGAGGCCGACGCGGTCAGGCGCGCCTCCAGCGCCGGGCTGAGCGTCAGGCCGGCGATCACCGCCGGATCCTTGGGTTTCTCGACGAACTGCTGGATCTCGAGGCTGTCGTTCACCCGCATCACGCCGAGGCTCTCGACCTGCGCCGCGGGCACGGGCAGCGCGGCGATGGTCACGTCGGCGCCGGTGGCGATGTGCTGCGCGATGATCGTCCGGACATCCATCCGGTAGAGCTGGTCGCCGGCCAGGATCAGGAGGTAGTCGTGCGGATGGGTTCGGAAGTGGATGAAGTTGCGTCGCACCGAGTCGGCGGTGCCCTGGTACCACGCCAGGCTCTTCTCGGTCTGCTCGGCCGCGAGGATGTCGACGAAGCCCTGCCCGAACGAGTCGAAGTGGTAGGCGCTCTGCACATGCCGGTGCAGCGAGGCGGTGTTGAACTGGGTGAGCAGGAACATCCGGTTGATGCCGGAGTTGAGGCAGTTGCTGATCGGGATGTCGACAAGGCGGTACTTGCCCGCCAGCGGCACGGCCGGCTTGCAGCGCTCCTTGGTCAGGGGATAGAGGCGCGTTCCCCGGCCACCCCCCAGGATGACGGCGAGGACACTCGGATTACTCGTCATGGGCTTTTCGGAGACTCGTTCGCGGCGTTAAGGGTTCCGCCCGCCCCGGCCGGCCGCGCGGTTGCCGCGGCGAAGGCCGCCCGCCGGGGTTCGCTCCCCCGCGGGACGGCTTCGACGACCGCGCGCACTGGCTGAGGCTGGACCACGGACTTAATAACCTTGCTGAGATTTTGCGCCACCCCCTAAAATCGCCAGCCTAAAGAAAGCACTTACCTCCCATGTGTGGCATTGTCGGTTATGTCGGCAAAAAGAAGGCCTCAAGCATCCTCCTGGAGGGGCTCAAACGTCTCGAGTACCGTGGCTACGATTCCGCCGGCCTCGCCGTCGAGAATAACCACGATTTCGAGGTAATCAAGAAGGTCGGCCGGGTCGACGTCCTCGCCGGGCTGGCCGCCCAGCACCGGCTCGCCGGCACCACCGGGATCAGCCACACGCGCTGGGCCACCCACGGCGGCGTGACCGACGCCAACGCCCACCCGCACGTCAGCAGCGACGGGAAGTTCGCGATCGCCCACAACGGGGTGATCGAAAACTACGTCGGCATGAAGCGATTCCTCGCCGAGAAGGGCTACACCTTCAAGTCCGAGACCGACACCGAGGCGCTGGTCAACCTGATCGCCTACCACTATCAGAAGGAGCCCGCCCGCCCCGACGCCAGCCGCTTCCTCGAGAGCGTCCGCAAGACCCTCCGCCACGTCGAGGGCACCTACGGGATCGTCGTGCTCTGCACCGAGCAGCCCGGCGAGATCGTCGCCGCCCGCAAGGGCTCGCCCCTGATCCTGGGCGTGGGCGACAACGAGTTCCTGGTGGCGAGCGACGTCGCCGCGATCATCAGCCGCACCCAGAACGTCGTGTACCTGAAGGACGGCGAGATCGTCCATGTCACGCCGAAGAACTTCACCATCACGACGCTCGACCAGGCCGACGTCTCGCCGGTGATCGACCGGGTGACGTGGACCGTCGAGGACACGGACCTCGGCCGGTTCGCCCATTTCATGGAGAAGGAGATCTTCGAGCAGCCCACCGCGCTGGAGAACGCCATGCGCGGCCGCTTCTCGGAGGACCAGAGCACCGCCAACTTCGGCGGCCTCAACCTCGCGCCCGCGGACTTCCGCCAGATCGACCGGTTCCAGTTCTGCGCCTGCGGCACGGCGTGGCACGCCTGCCTCGTCGCCGAGCACCTCATCGAGCGCTTCGCCCGCGTGCCGGTGGAGGTCGACTACGCCTCCGAGTTCCGCTACCGGAACACGCCGCTCCGCGGCAACACCCTCTTCTTCGTCATCAGCCAGTCGGGCGAGACGCTCGACACGCTGGCCGCCCTGCGCGAGGCCAAGCGCAAGGGGTACAAGGTCATGGCCATCTGCAACGTGGTCGGCTCCACGATCGCGCGCGAATCCGACGGCGGCATCTACCAGCACGCCGGACCGGAGATCGGCGTGGCGTCGACCAAGGCGTTCACCTCGCAGCTTCTGATCGCCGCCATGATGGCGCTCTACGTCGGGCGGATGCGCGACATGAGCTACAGCGGCGGCGTGCAGTTCGTGCAAGCCCTCAAGCAGGCGCCCGCGCTGGTGAGCCGGGCGCTCGAGCAGGCGCCCCGGATCAAGGAGATCGCGCAGCGCTACGCCCACTACCAGGACTTCCTGTTCCTCGGCCGCCTCTCCCTGTTCCCGATCGCGCTCGAGGGCGCGCTGAAGCTCAAGGAGATCTCCTACATCCACGCGGAGGGGTATCCCGCGGCGGAGATGAAGCACGGCCCGATCGCCCTGGTGAGCGAAAAGTGCCCCACCGTCTTCTTCGCGCCCAAGGGCGAGATTTTCCCCAAGGTCGTCTCCAGCATCCAGGAGATCAAGGCCCGCAAGGGCCGCACGATCGTGATCACGACCGAGGGGTGCGAGCTCCCGGCCGGCCTGGCGGACGAGATCATCACCATCCCCGACTGCCACGAGGCCGTGCTCCCCATCGTCGCCGCCATTCCGGTGCAGCTCCTGAGCTACTACATCGCCGCCGAGCTGAAGCGCGACGTCGACAAGCCGCGCAACCTCGCGAAGTCTGTCACCGTCGAATAGCCCGGCCGCGGTCCGCGAGTGCGGCGTATCCGGATAACATCAGTGCAGAACGCTGTTCCTTCGGTCCGTCGACCCTCTGGTCGGTGAGAGCCCCGAGCTTCCAGCTGTTTCCCGGCGTCCTCGTTGGGCTCATGCTCGCGGGCGTCCTGGGCGACGCGAAGACGTCAACGCCAACGGGCGGCTCCCAGGCAGGGACGGGCCCGGCGCAGCTGGCCCGCGTCTACAGCCCTCAGCCGGCAAAGGCAGCGCTCATGGTCGTCATCGCGCACCCGGATGACGAGGCGTATTTTCCCGGGCTGGTGCCCTACCTCAGTCGGGTAAAGAGGCTGCCGCTCGTGGTTATCGTCATGACAAGCGGCGAAGCCGGCATCGATCCGCCGGGCGATCGCCGCGTGCGCGAGGAAGAGATGCGCCAGGCATGCCTTGTCTACGGCATGCCGAACGAACCCATTTTCGCCCGCTTCGCTGACGGCGCCTATCTCGGGACATTGGAGGATAACTGGAAGCTATGGGGCGGGGAGGAAAAGGCGGCCGAATACCTCGTGCAGCAGATCCGCCGGTTTCGACCTGATGTGATCGTGACCCACGCGCTTGACGGCGAATACGGCCATCCCAACCACGTGGGCTGCGCACTCTCGGTGACCAAGGCATTCGCGGGTGCCCGGGACGCCATTGCCTTTCCCGTGCCCCCCGGGGGGCCGGCGCCCTGGATGCCGAAGAAGCTTTATTTGCACCGCTGGCCGACTCGCCCAATGGTGTTTCGATGGGATATCCCCATCCCGGCACTGAATGGCCGGACCTGCCTGGAAGTTGGCAACACGGGTGGCCGCCTGCACGTCTCCCAAGGTTACGCTGACAAGGATTTCGCCGAGCTGGACGGCGACCAATCGACCAAGTTTGGCCTCTACGCCACCAATGTCGGCCCAGATCGAATCGGCGGCGACTTCTTTGAGAATATCGACCTTGGCTCCTATACGCGGCCCAGAGACTAACTCTGCGATTCAGATCGCCTTCAGGAAGCGGGAGAGCTGAACCGCCGCCAGTCGCCGGGAGCAGGCGACAACCTCCAGGGCCGCGAAACAACGTATCAACCGAAGCTCCGTGCTTCGGTGGTCACCGCCCTTCGCCCGCCTGATCCGGAGTGGGCAGGGGGCCGGCCCCGGCATCCCAGATCCGCCCGGTCTGGTCCCAGGAAGCGGTGACGACGCGCGAGCCGTCCCGGCTGAAACCCGCTTGCACGACCTCCGAGGTGTGTCCCTTCAGCACCAGTTCCGAAACTGGCGATGCTTGGGCGGTCAGCAGGCTGAAGGCCAGAACCGCGAAAGCGCCCACGACATGACTGCGCTCATCCCGCGATTGGCGAACCCCTGGACTCCAAAGCCGCGCACGCAGGTGCTCAAGCTCGGCAAGCTTTTCGTTGGGCGTCATCGCAGGCATTGATACCAAACACGTTCACCAGCGCGAAACCTTTTCAGCCATGAGCCCCAGACTCCCCCTCCCCGGCCGATGCGATCACGGCATTGGGGGGTTCGCCACCCACGGGGAAGCGCCCGGCCGGATCGCACCCGCGCCAAGTCGGGGCCGGCAGCCGCCCGTGCGCATGCCGAAAATGTGTCCATTCATGGCGGAAAAATCCTCACGGGTTTGGGGCGGAAGCGCCTATGATCCACTTGCCCCACGATGAACCGTTCCACCCTTCTGGCGCTGGCCCTGGTGCTTTCGCTGAGCGCGCTGCGGACCCGCGGCGACGAAGTGGCGTTCCCGCTCAGGCTCTCGGCCAACCATCGCTATCTGGTCGACCAACACGACCGGCCGTTCCGCTTGAATTGCGAAGCGGCCTGGATGCTCTCGGTGCAGGCGACGGCGCAGGACGTCGACGAATACCTCGACGACCGCGCGGCCAAGGGTTTCAACAGTTTCATCCTGATGTCGATGGTGCACCCGGGCGATTTCTCGGCTTTCGCGCCTCAGTGCCCGCGCAACCGCTTCGACCGCGCGCCCCACGAGCGGGTCGGCGATTTCTCCTCGGCGCCGGATGAGGAGTACTGGAGATTCATCGACGCGATCATTGACGCAGGCGCCAAGCGCCACCTGGCAGTGGTGTTTGCCTACACCTATCTCGGCTATGGGGGCGGCAACCAGGGCTGGTGGCAGGATCTCCAGCGCGACTGCAATACCCCGGACGTCTGCTTCAGGTGGGGCCAATGGCTCGGCCGGCGATACCGCGCCCGGACCAACATCATCTGGTACACCATCGGCGATTTCACGCCGCCTGCCGGCTCCGAAGGCGCCCGGCGCACGCGCCAGATCCTCGAAGGCATCAAGGCGGAATGCCCGTGGGCCCTGTTCGCCGGCGAGCCGTCCGGCTGCGACCAGTTGACCACCGATGCGCCCGACTTCGCCGACGCAGTGGACATGAACTCGTTTTACGGCTACGGGCCGGACTGCGACCAGCGCGTCTATCTGACGGCCGACCGGGCGTGGAATCATCAGCCGATCATCCCGGCGTGGGTTGGCGAGCCCGTTTATTACGACGAGCAGATCGTCGGCTTCGACACCGCCTCGGGCAACCGGCAGGACACGCGGGCGCTGCAATGGCAGTCCGTGCTCGCCGGCGGGACCGCGGGAGACAACACCTCGACGAAGGCGATCTGGAAGTTCACGACATGGCGGAAGGACCTCAACAACGGCTATTCGCAGGACCGGCAGCACCTGTTCGCCTTTTTTGCCGGCATGCCGTGGTTTGCCCTGGTGCCGTCGGGAATCGAGAAGCAGAATTTCGGCCGCCCCATCGTGATGCGGGGCAATCCGCTGGACCGCCGGCACCTCGTGGCGGCGGCGACCGAGGACCGCACCTGGTTGGTGGTTTACACGCCGCCTTCGCCCTGGGTGCCGACCGCGACCCGCTTTTTCACCGTCGACCTGTCGATTCTGCGCGGACCAGCGCGGGCCCGCTGGTACAATCCGGCGAACGGCACCTACACGCTCCTCGCGGAAAACGTGCCGAACACCGGCCCGCGCCGGTTCGTGACCCCGGGCGACAACGGCACGGGAACCAATGACTGGGTGCTCGTGTGCGACTGCCCGGCGGGGGAATCCCGATGAGACCCCGGTCGGCGCGAGGCTCGCCTCTGAATCCCGCCACCCACAACGCAAACCGCCGCGTTTCTCGGGGCGTCCTGACATGACCGAAACCGCGCTGCCGGTCCGCCGGACCGCGGGTTGAAATGTCTGGAGAAGAAGCACGCGCCGGCCTACGCCATCGCCATGACGATCCGGGAACGAATCCTGCGCGCGCTCACCTGGTCCGACCCCGATCGGGTGCCCCTCACGATCTACGACGGCCTTTTGCCCCGGGGAATGGCGGAGCGACAGCTGCGGGAGGCCGGCGTCGGGCTGATCACCCGGCTGCCGGCGCACCAGGTGGAGCACCGCCGGGTCGAGATCACCACCCGCGAGTACTTCGAGAACGGCCGGAAGATGACGCGGCGCACCATCCATACTCCCCAGGGGGACGTGTGGCAGACCCTTCAACCCGATCCGGCCTACGCGTCCAACTGGATATGCGAACACTTCATCAAGCGCCCGGAGGACTATGCCGTCATGGAGGCTTATCTGCGTGACGGCGTGTATCACGACAACTACGGGGCGATCCGCGAGGCCAAGCGGCGGATCAGCGACGATGGCCTCGTGCTGGTGCGGGTGGGAAAGACGCCCCTGCAGGAGATGCTCTACCTGATGATGGGCTACGAGCGGTTCGCCGTGGATTTCTCCGAGCATCGGGAATTGTTCGACGGCCTGCACTCGGCGATGATCGAGCGGTGCCAGGAATTGTACGCGTTGGCCGCTGAGGCGCCGGTCGAGATTCTTCAGTTGGCCGACAACATCACCGCCGACGCGATCGGGCCGAAGCGATTCCAGGCCTACCTGGCGCCGGAATACGTCAAGCTGAAGGAGCGCATCGCCGGCACGGGGAAGCTGCTCGCGGTGCACATGGACGGCCGGCTGCGCGGCTTGACGGACCAGATCGCCGCGGCCGCCTGCGACATTGTTGAAGGCATGACCCCGCCGCCCATGGGCAACCTTTCCGTCCGCGAGGCCCGCCTCGCCTGGCCGGGGAAGGCTCTCTGGCTTAACTTCACCAGTTCCGTGCATCTGGAGCCCCCGGAAGCGGTCGCGGCGCACACCCGCCAGCTGGTGACCGAAGCCGGAAACAAGCGCGGCTTTGCCATCAGTGTCACCGAAGACGCCCCCATGGAAGCCCTGGAGCGGAGCCTGACCGCGATTGCGCGCGTGCTCGAGGAAATGGCCTAAACCGATGCCCGAGGAACGGTCCATGATGGAAGGCCCGCCAGAGGAACTCCGTCCGATCCAATGCGGATGACACCCCGCACCTCCTGCGAGGACGAGTGATGCGCACGCCCATGACCCATCGAGAGCGGGTTTTGACCGCATCGCGGCGCCAGCCGCCCGACCGCGTACCCAAATGGATCGATTACGATTCCTTTGCCCCGGGACTGATGCAGGCCTTCCGGCAGAACACCGGCGCCTCGAGCCCCGAGGACTTCTTCGACTACGACGTGCGCCAGGTCCATTTCAGGCCGCCGGTGCCACGCCGGGAGCTTGCGCCATACCTGCCGGCCACGATGCCGGAAAACGCCGAGATCGACTGGAACTGGGGCAACGTCTGGGTGCGGGGCGAGCACAGGAATGTCGTCGTCACCGTTCACCACGCCCTGGCCAAGGCGCAGACCGCCGCCGAGATTGAGGCCTACCCGATGCCGGATTTCCTGGAGCGATACCGGTGGGAGCAGGTGCGGGATGCGGTCGAGGCTCTGCACCGGCGCGAGCTGGCGGTCATGGGGGCCATGTCCATGACGCTTTTCGAGGTGGCCTGGGGCGTCAGAGGGTTCGAGAACTTCCTGATCGACCTGGTGGTAAACGAGGAGATGACCCGGGTCCTCCTGGACAAGATCACGGACATGCGCTGCGGGATGGCGCGGATTTTCGTGGAGGCCGGCGTCGATGTGCTGCGACTGGGCGACGATGTGGGGATCGAGCGGGGCATGATGATCAGCCGGGCCACGTGGGCCAGATGGCTGAAGCCGCGGCTGGCCCGGGTGATCGCCGCGGCCCGGGACGTAAATCCCAACATCCTCGTGTTCTACCACAGCGACGGCGACTGCCGCGCCGTCATCCCGGAGCTGATCGAGATCGGCGTCGACATCCTGAATCCGGTTCAGCCGGAGTGCATGGATCCGGCCGAAATCAAAAGACTCTACGGCGACCGGCTGGCCTTTTGGGGGACGATCGGCACGCAGACCACGATGCCGTTCGGCCGCCCGGACGATGTCCGGCGGGAAGTGATCACCCGGATCGAGACGGTGGGCAAAGGCGGCGGACTCTTGTTGGGGCCGTCCCATCTGCTCCAGGATGACGTCCCGTGGGAAAACGTGCTGGCGTTCTTCGACGCGGTGGAGAAGCACGGCGCCTATCGCTGAGGCCGGCCGAAAGCAGGTCTTCGCCATGGAACTGACCCACCGCGAGCGCGTCCGCCTGGCGCTGGAACACCAGGAGACCGACCGCATCCCGGTCGCGATGGTGTGCTCCGGCATCAATCCACCGGCCCACCGGGCGCTCGCCGACCATTTGCGGCGCGAGCGGAATCTTTCGGTCGAAGCCTATCTCCAGCCTCTGCTCGACATAAAGTCGGTCGCGCCCGCCTACGTCGGCCCCCCCTTGCCGCCCGGGACGGACATCTGGGGCGTGCGGCGCGCGCCGGTGAGCTACGGCGCCGGAGAATATGACGAGATCGAGTACTATCCCCTGGCGGATGCTGCCGATCCAGCCGATCTCCGCCGCCACCGCTGGCCGACGACCGACTGGTTCGATTACTCGGTGTTGCCCGATCGCATCACGGCGATGGGGCGGGAGGGTGACTATTGTCTGATGGTGGAGAACGGGAACATCTTCGAGACCTCGTGGTACATGCGGGGATTTGAACGGATGTTCCTGGACCTCGCGCTCAATCGCGACCTGGCCCACGGGATTTTCCAGCGCGTGACTGATTTCTTCACCGCGCATTTCAGCCGGATCCTGGAAGCGGCGCGCGGGCGGATCGACCTGGTCTTCACCGCGGACGACATCGGCGGCCAGGAGGGTCTATTGATGTCGCTCAAAATGTGGGAGCAACACCTCAAGCCGCATCACGCCCGGCTCAATCGCGTGATCCACGGCTTTGGCGCGAAGGTGATCTATCACACCGACGGCGCCGTCATGGCGGCCGTTCCCGGCCTGATCGACATGGGCATCGATGTCCTGCAGGCGCTGCAATTCGACGCCCGGGGCATGGACCCTGTGCTGCTCAAGGAAAAGTTTGGCGACCGGCTGTGTTTTGAAGGTGGGGTCAGCGTGCAGCGAACACTGCCTTTCGGCACCGTGGAGGAAGTTCGCCGGGAGGTCACCGAGCGCATTCGCATCCTGGGCCGCGACGGCGGCTACATTCTCGGTCCGTCCCATGTGATTCAGGCCGGAACTCCGCCCGAGAACATCGTCGCTTTGTTCGACACCGCCGCCGCCAGCGGATGCGCCCCTTGAAGCACGGGCCGCCCGGGACGTTTCCGGCTCCCGCCCGCCTGGGAGCCAGGGGCCAGAGCCTCGCCCGAACCGCGCCAGGCCGGGCGCGACGGTTCGGGGGCGCGGATCCGCTTATTCCGGCAAATGACCGAACTTCTGCCGGAACGCTTCCGCGAGTTTGGCGGTGGTCTCCGCAGCGATGCGCGGCTGCAGGCGGATGAGGCGCATCTTCTCCCGTGCGGCCGCCTCGTCGCCGATGTTGATGGCAAAGAACGCCAAGGTGGTCAGCGCGACCGGATTCCCCGGCTCGACCTGGAGTGACTTTTTGAGCTCCGCGACGCCCTCGTCGATACGCTCAAGGCCAAAATAGATCTGCGCCAATTCGATATAGCCATCCGCCTCCTGCGGCCGCAGCTGGACGGTCAATTGAAACTCACGAATGGCCTCGGGATAGAGCCCGGCGGCGGCCAGGCGGCGCCCCCGTTCCAAGTGCAAGCCCGGCGATGCGGGGCAATGCTGCAGGCCCGAAGACAAGGAGCGTTCCGCAGCGGCGCGATTGCCGAGCTTCATCTCCAAATCCGTCAGCTGGGCCCAGCCGTCCGCGAAGTCGGGCGCGAGCACGGTGCAGCGCTCAAAATGCTCTCGCGCTTTGGTGAGATCCCCCGCCTTGAGGCAAAAGCCTCCCATCTGGAAATAGTAGACCGCACGGTCGGGTTCCAAGGCCAGGGCCCGTGCCAGCACCCGCATCGCCAGGCGCAGGTCGCCGCCATGGTCCGCCGTGCCGGCCACCGCCGATATCCGATAGGTGTCGTAACAGTCGAAAATCAACTCATCGATCCACGGATCCGGCACATCAAAAAAGGCCCCTGACGCCTTTTGTCGGGCCCGGATGGCCTCCGCGGCGGCGTTCATGCCCAGGTGCTCGTAGACGGTCGGCAGCAGGTCGTAGCCGATGCCATAATTCGACTGCTGGACCACGATCTCCAGGCGCTCGCGCGCGGCGTCCCAGCGCCCGGCGCTCAGGTCGACCCTGGCGAGACCGAGCAGCGCGTACGGATTGCGCGGTTCGCGCTTGACCACGGCGGCATAGACCTTCGCCGCCGCGACGTCGTCGTCCTTTTTCAGCAGCGTGTCGGCCAGCCGCAGCCTTGCCGGCAGGTAATCGGGCGCCAACGCCACCGCCCGCTGCCACAGCGGCAGCGCCTCATCCAACTGGCCGTAGCCCGCGACGATCGTCGCGAGGCGGTACGGCCAGTGCGCATCCGCGGGATCCACCTGCATCAGCGCCTGGTAACAGGCCCCCGCCTCCGCCAGGAAGCCGTTGGCGTGATAAAGCCGGCTCAATTCGGCCAGCCCGGCGATCGGGTCGGCTCCGGCGCGCGCCCGTTGCTCGCACGCGGCGACCCGCCGACTCAGCTCGGCCGGCAGCGCGCGCAGGTCCGGACGTGGCGGCACGCTCGCCGCCACGAACGCGCGGCGCTCCCGGGCCCGCCAAGGGAAATAGGCGGCCAGGGCCAGGCCCCCCACCACGAGCACCGCAACTGAGCCGAATACGAGGCGCCTTTTCATCTCGGAGGTGGACGCCGCCGAACGGCGGCCCGGCGGATCCGCAAACAAGCGGATAGATCCAAAGTCCGCCGGGATCAACCCCGGACCTCCGACCTTCTTGTGACGGCCGTCCGCCGCTTCCGCTCACCGCTGGGTCGTGCGCCGCCCGCTTCCGAGCCCGGGGACGACGGGCAGATCCGGACCGCGACTGCGGTCGGATTCCAAGTCGAAATTGTGCTGATCCGGACCGGGAAAATGCTCACGCTGCCGGGCATTCGCCTGTATACTCTTCCGGACGCCCGGCACCCGCTCGCCGGCGCCGGTCCCTTGCCTGATCCCATGAATCCACTCGCCGTCGCCTGCGTGGCCGCGCTGGGCGCGCCCGGCCTGATCGCGCAAATCAATCCCGACGCCGCCGAACGCTGGCTGAGCCGGGCAGACATCGCTCCGCCGTTCGCCGTTCCCGCCACCCAGGCGCAATGGGAAGTCCAACGCCAAACGGTGCGCGCGGAACTCTGGACCCTGCTCGGCCGGCTGCCGCCGCGGCCCCCCGTGCCGCAGGTGGAGACGGTCTGGCGGCAGGACCGCGGCGACTACTGGGTGGAGAAGTTCCAGTTCGACAACGGGGCCGGCTCCACGGTGCCGGGCTACCTGCTGCTGCCGAAGGACTCGTCCGCCAGGCATCCGGCCATCCTCTACTGCCACTGGCACGCCGGCGAATACGATCTCGGCAAGGAGGAGTTGTTCGAGGCGAAGCACACGCCCGAGGCTCCAGGACCGGCTCTGGTCCGGCGCGGTTATGTCGTGCTGGCGGTCGACGCGAGCGGATTCGGGGAGCGCAACGGCGAAGGCCCCGACGGTCCCACCGAGAAGAATTACACCGCCGAGGAGACGGCCAGCAAATTCAACCTCTGGGTGGGGCGCACCTTCTGGGGCATGCTGGTGCGCGATGACCTGATGGGGCTGGACTACCTGGCGTCGCGGCGAGAGGTGGACCCGGAACGGATCGGCGTAACGGGTATGAGCATGGGGGCGACCCGGACCTGGTGGCTGATGGCGCTGGACGAACGCCTCAAGGTCGGTGTGCCGATCGCGTGCCAGACCCGCTATCAGAGCCTGATCCGGCATGGATCCATCCACGAACACGACATCGGCTACTTTGTGCCCGGCATGCTCGCCCACTTTGACAGCGAAGCCGTCATCGCGCTGATCGCCCCGCGCCCGGTGCTCTTCCAGACCGGCGACCAGGATCGCGGGTCGCCGGTGGACGGGATCCGCACCATCGAAACGACGGTGCGCGCGGTCTACCGCCTCTATGGGCGTGAGGACAACTACCAGAACCTGATCTATCCGGGCCTCGGTCATGTCTACACGCCGGAAATGTGGGCCAAGACGCTGGAGTGGCTGGACGCGCATCTGCGGCGGCCGGATCCACCACGCTGATCTCCTCGTCCCGCCCGAGCCACCAGACTTTCCCGGTCAGCCCTCCCCCCCTACCCCATGATTCCCGTCTTTCGACCCGGCCCGGCCTTGTTGGCGGCTTTCGCGATCCAGGACAAGACCACCATCTTCGCCGTCATCATCGGCTATTTCGCGTTGCTCATGACCGTGGGGGTCGTGTTCCGGCATTTCAGCAAGGACACGAGCGACTATTTCCGGGCGGGCGGCAAAGCGGCCTGGTGGCTGGTCGGCGGGAGCGTGTTCATGCAGGGTTTCAGCGCCTGGGCGTTCACCGGTGGAGCCGGCGCCGCCTTTCGAGCGGGTTGGAGTCTGCCCCTGATGGTCTCCGCCTCGGTGGTGGGTTTCCTCTTCATCGGGCTGGTGACCGGCCGCTGGTTCCGACAAATGCGGTGCGTCACGGCCTGCGACCTTGTCCGCCTCCGGTTTGGCGCCGCCATGGAGCAATTCGTCGCCTACCTGGGACTGGTGACGGCGCCCCTCTATGGCGGCGTGCAGATCTTCGGTCTGGCCATCTTCACCTCAATCCTGCTGGGCCTGAACCTCTACTTCACGATCGTCGTGCTGGGATTCGTGGTGGTGTTCTACGCGGCGATCAGCGGGTCCTGGGCCGTGATGGCGGCCGACTTCATCAAGGCGTTGGTGCTGGTGCCGATCACCGTGTTGCTGGCGGCCGTCTGTCTCTGGAAACTTGGCGGATTGGGCGGCCTGCTCGGGGCCATCGACCACGCCGGGCTCACCGCCGCCTTCGCGCCCATCAAGACCCCCGCGGTCCTCGCCACGATCCCGGGCATCGATCCGACGCGGTTTACGGTGGCCTTTTTTCTGGCGTGGCATGTCAACGTCGTGCTGCTGGCCAACTCGTTCACCAACGGCGGCCGGTATCTCGGCGTCAAGGATGGCCGCTCCGCCAGCCGGGCGGCGCTGCTGGGCGGCGCGCTGTTTCTGTTCGGGCTGCTGATCTGGTTCATTCCGCCCATGACCGCGCGGCTCCTCATTCCCGAGCAGGTCCTGACCATGCCGCTGGCCAATCCGGCCGAGGGCGCCTATGCGGGCATTGCCGTCCATTTCCTTCCGCCCGGCCTGGTCGGACTGGTGCTGGTCGGGATGTGCGCCGCCACCATGAGCGCCCTCGACGTGAGCCTGAACGCCGCCGCGGGCAACATCACGCAGAACATCTACCCGGCGGCGTGCCGCAAGCTCGGGCTCGTCCCGTGGGAAGGACGGGCGCGCCTCATCCTGGCCAAGCTGGTCACCCTGTTCTGCGCCTCGTGCGTCATCGGCTGCGCCCTGACCATGGCCAAGCTCGGCAAGACCGGCATCTTCGACGTGCTCATGAGCGTGATGGGGACCATCGCCGCCCCCATGTCGGTGCCGATGGTGCTGGGCCTGTTCGTCCGCCGGGTGCCGCTGTCGGCCGTTTTCGGCTCCATGGCCGCGGGTTTTGCCGTGTCGCTGACGATCTTCCTGGTGTCGCAGTTCCCGCAGCAGTTGGGCATCACGCCGTGGACCTTTCAGAGCCAGGTGTTCGCCACCATCGGCGCGACACTGGCGGTCTTCTTCCTGGTCCGCGCGCTGCGCAAACCTGATGAAGCCACGCTCGCAATGGAGCACGAGTTCTTCTCGCGCCGCGATCGGCCGGTTGATTTCGAGGCCGAGATCGGCGAGGCCAACGACAATCGCCAGCTTCGCGTGATCGGCGCCTTTGGCGTCGCGCTCGGCCTGGCGGTGCTGCTGCTGCTGTTTCCCGCCAGCAGCGCCGGCCATGCCGCGAAGATCTGCGCCGTGGCGTGTTCCACGCTTTCGATCGGCCTCCTCATGGTATGGCTCGGGCGCAAAGCCGATTGATTTCAGGTTCGCCTGCCACCGGGCGCGCCGTCGAAGGCGTGGATCCGCCGTGTGAGTCTGCCCCCCACCCCCCGCTCATTCGAGGAATGGCATGAATGCGCAAATCCCCAGGAAAGACCTTCCCGCGACCCCGATTCGTTCCACCCGCCAACCGTGGCTGCGGCTGAGCCTGTTCGGCGCGGTCCTGGCCGGCGCCCGCCTCCTGCCGGGGCAAACGCCGGATGCGGACCTCCCCGCCCCCGCCGGCGTCGTCGGCGAATGGGACATGGCCACGGCCTGGAGCCAGGAGTCGCCGACGCGGGCGGCCATCTGCCTCAACGGCCTCTGGCGTTTTCATCCCATTGTCGAGGCGGAGGAGATGGATCTGCCGCCCGCCAGTTCCGGCTGGGGCTGGTTCAAGGTCCCGGGAATCTGGCCGTACTCGGAGTATTTCGCGGTGGACCCGCCCGCGCAGGACGCGCTCCTGCCGGCCGCGACGGAAGCCCGGATGAAAGCGCAGAACCGGTGGTTTGACCGGCTCGAGCAAGCCTGGTACCGCCGCGATTTCGTCGTCCCGGAACGTTGGCAGGGGCGCCGGGTCCTGCTCGATTTCACCCTGATCCAAAGCCGCGTGAAGGTGGTGATCGACGGCCGGGAAGCGGGCGAAATCCTGTTTCCCGGGGGACGTCTGGACATCACCGAATTGATCCGGCCGGGAAGGAAACAAACCGTGGCCGTCCTCCTCACGGCGCGTCCGCTCCGGGAGGAGGAAAAGACAATCTTCATGGGGCCCAACGTCGTCATTCAGGGCTCCGGGCGTCCGAACCTCGTGGGCATCACCGGCGACGTGTTTCTGGTCAGCGAACCGAAAGCCGACGCGATCGCCGATGTGCAGGTCATCACGTCCACGCGCAAAATGCGGATCACATTCGACGCGGCGCTTGCGAACCTGACGGCACCGGAATTTACCCTCGCCGCCACCGTCTCCTTTGGAGGAAAGGTCGTACAGCAGTTCCGGTCCGGCGTGCTGCACCCGGCCGACATCAAGCGTGGCCGGGTCGCGTTCGACGCCTCATGGACCGATCCGCGCCTGTGGGACACGGACACGCCGCAGAACCTTTACGACGCTGCGATCAGCCTGCTCGACGCCAAGGGGCAACCTTTGGACGAGACTCTTCCAGTCCGATTCGGCTTCCGCGAGTTCTGGATCGACGGCCGTGACCTCTATCTCAACGGCAGCCGGATCCATCTGCGCGCCCGGATGCTCAAGAACAACATCACCATGGCGGACAAGGCCTGCCTGGCCGGCTGCCGCACCGCCTGTGGCTACCTGAAGGAGTACGGGTACAATTTCTTTCTCACCACCAACTACGGATTTGGCCCCGGGGACGTCGGATACATGGACGCCCTGTATACGGCGGCCGACGAATCGGGCCTGCTCTGCTCGTTCTCCGTGCCGCATGCCGCCGCCTTTGGGTGGCTGGAGACCGCCGACCAGCAGGCCCGTTACAAGCGGCTGACCGAGTGGCTCATTCGCCGCGTGCAAAACCATCCCAGCATCGTCCTGTACGCGGCGAACCACAACGCCACGGGCTACACCGGAGATCAGGATCCCCTCAAGATGGACGGCATCTACCAGCCGCCGGACAATCGGCGGCGGCAGCAGTCGCTGGTCGGGGCTGGCTTGGTCCACGATCTGGATCCCACCCGGCCGGTCTATAACCACCATTCCGGGAATCTGGGCGATTTCTACACGATCAACATCTACCTCAACTGGTCGCCCCGCCAGGAACGCAGCGAATGGCTCGAGTACTGGTCCACCCACGGCACGAAGCCCATGTTCTTCGTCGAATGGGGGCCGCCCCACGCCGCGTCCTGGTCCAGCTTCCGCGGCCCCGGCTTCATCTGGTCCGTGCCCGCCTTCCAGCAGATCTGGGACTCCGAATTCGCCTCCGAATACGTCGGGCAGCCGGCGTTCCGGATGACGCCGCTGAAGATCAAGTCGCTGGAAAAGGAGGAGGCCTTCTGGGCCACCGGCAAGCCGTTCGCGTACTGGCTGATGCGCAACTACCTCGTCCAGCAGGAGGAGAATCACACGCAGGTGCAGTCCTACTTTATGGATGACAACCTGCGCGCCTTGCGGACTTGGGGGATCTCCGGGATCTACCCGTTCGACGAGGAAAGCCTCTGGCTGCGCACGGCCGATACGTCGCCCCAGCCGTTCGACGGCAAATACCAGCACCTGCAGGAGCCGGGCATCGTGCCCGACCGCCTCATGTCGAGCCGCCAGTTCGTGTACGATGCGTCGCCCGGGAATTTCGTCGTGTCCTCGCTGGGCCGGACCTTCAAACGCTGGAACATGCCGGTCGCCTGCTACATCGGCGGCGGTCCCAGCCGCTTTGTCGAGAAGAGCCACATCTTCCTGCCCGGAGAATCCATCCAGAAGCAACTGGTTCTGCTCAATGACGCCCGCCGGTCCCTGCGCATCCGGTACTCCGTCGCGTTGACGCGGGCTCAGCCGCCCGCGCGGAATCCGGGGCCGGAGGCTTCCGCCTGGTCCACCCAGGGCGAGGTCCAGGTGGAGCCTGGGCAGACCGGCTTTGTTCCGATCGCGGTTCCACTGCCGGCTTCCGCCAAGCCGGGCGGCTACCTTCTGACCGCCCGCTTCGATCCGGACCAAGCCGAGTCCCAATCGGACTCCCTGGCGATATCCATCCTGCCCACCCCGGAAAAAGCGCCGCCCGCGCCGCCGCGGATCGCCCTGTTTGACCCGAAGGGCCGCACAGCCGAGTTCCTCCGGCGCCTCGGCGTTGCTTTCACCCCGGTCGACGCCCGGAGTCCGTTGGCGGGCTACGATGAACTCGTGATCGGGCGCGAGGCCCTGACCCTGGACAACGACCTCCCCTCGCTCGACCGAGTGCCCCAGGGTATGAACGTGCTCGTCTTCGAACAGAGCGAAGAAGCCCTGACGCAGCGCCTGGGCTTCCGCGTGCAGACGCGGGGCATCCGCAATGCGTTCGTGCGCGTGCCGGGCCACCCGGCCCTCGCCGGACTCGCCGAGGCGGATTTCGCCGACTGGCGCGGGGCCGCGACGCTCGTGCCGCCGCATTTCGACCTCCCGCGCGACGAGATCACCTATCCGACCGTGCGCTGGTGCGGTTTCGAGAACACCCGGGTCTGGCGGAACGGCAACGACGGCAACATCGCGTCGGTGATCATCGAGAAGCCGTCCCGGGGAGACTGGCTGCCGCTGCTCGACTGCGGCTTCGATTTGCAGTACTCGCCGCTCCTCGAGTACCGCGAGGGCCGGGGCCGGATGGTGTTCTGCCAGCTCGATGTGACCCAACGGACGCTGGCGGAACCCGCCGCGGAGCGCCTGTGCCGCCACCTGCTGAACAGTCTCGCGACGACGGCGCCCGCCATCGAACGCACCGCGTATTACGCCGGCGCAAAGGAAGGCGCCAGATTCCTCACGCAGCTGGGCGTCAATCCCGTGGCCTACTCCGGCCAGGCGCTCGACGCCAGGAGCGTCCTGATCGTCACCCCGGGGTGCGGGGCAATTGCCGGCTTGGCCGAAGGCCTGCGCAAGGGGGCGGAACTGCTGGCCCTGGGCCTGGACCAGCGCGAGATCGAGAGCCTCGGCCTTTCGGCGGGAGCGATGACGGTAGCGCCGACGACGGGCAGTCTGATCAGTGATTTCGGCACGCCCGATTTCCAGGGCATCTCCAATGCGGAGCTTCACACTCGAACCCTGAAGCTGCCGGTGCCTCAGTTCGTCGAAACCACGAAAACCTCCAACGAGTTGCTCAAGTACCAGGCAATCGGCGCGGGCGGCGCTGTGTTCTGTCAGATCGCTCCTTGGATGTTCGACTATCAGGCCCACCCCTATCTCCGGACCACCTACCGGCGCAGCGTCTTCCTGGTCTCCCGTCTCCTCAACAACCTGGGGATTCACTCCCCGACCAGTCTCCGCGCACTGTGGAGCGCCAGGACGTCAGCCAACTTTCATGCCGTCCAGGAGGGCTGGCGGGGCATCGCGGACAAGGAAGGTATCGGCCGTGACCAGGGATGGTGGAAGCCGGAACATGACGCCAAGGATTGGAAACCGGTCCAGGTTCCCGGCGCGTTCGATCTGCAGTTCCCTGAACTCCGCGCCTACACCGGGCAATACTGGTATCGGGCCCGCTTCACGGTGCCCGACCACTACCGGCAAGATTCCCCTTCCCTCTACATCGGCCGGGTGAGCAATGAATCCTGGGTCTGGCTCAACGGCGAATTCGTGGGCGAGATGTCCAAGAAGACGAACCCGCAATTCAGCTCCGAGGTTCCCGGTGTCTATCGGCTCGACCCCAGCCAATTGAATCCCAGTGGGGACAACGTGCTCGTCGTCCTCGTGAACCGCGCCAGCCAGCGTTCCCCGGGCGGCATCATGGGCCGCCCCGGCATCATGGTCGCCGGGCGCTGGCTCCACAGCTACTACCTGCAGGAGCCGGTGGCGGAGGACGATCCTTACCGCTATTTCCGCTGGTGAGACGCGGCGGCTTAGGGCTCTGATAGGATCAGCGTCGGCGATTCTGCCGGATCTTTGACCTCGGTCGTTTCCCCCAGGGGCCATCGTACCCGAACGCGGCGCGGCGGATTCCCGGCCGGATAACCAAAGAAGCATGCGGCGCTCGATTGGCTGTAATAGCCCGAGCCCGCATACACCTCGCTGGCCTCCATGGTTCCATCCCGGAGTTCCACCGTGATGAGCGCACCAACGGCGGTGGGATTGCCCGCCCGGCCCCGGAGTTGGATCCGTAGCGCATGGCGCCCGGGGATACCGCGATTCCGAAAGGCCATCGTGGTGGCGTTGTTTCGGGTCACCAGGAAATCCGGCCAGCCGTCTTCGTCGAGATCGATCAAGGCCAGGGCCTTGGCGTCACCGGGCACGACCATGCCGCTTTCACTGGGTGGCACGGGAGTAAAGTGTCCCCGGCCGTCGCCCCGAAACAACTGGCTGAGTCCGCCATCGAAGCGACCGACGGCTGGAATGGGCGCAAAGGAATTCTGGACGGCGTAGATGTCGGCGTGGCTGTCGCCATCAAAATCCCCCGCCACCATGCCCTGCAGCGGTGCGATCTGGGCGAGACGTGGCAGGGGTTCGAAGCGGAATGTGCCGCCGGGTTGGCTGAGGAATACGCCGCTCCGCAGCTCGGTGGCCGCGACCCGGAACGCGGCGGCCAGCCTCTCCTCCCCCAGTATCTCGGGCAGCGTGGCCCGCGCATAGTCGTCGTTCCGGGGATAGCGTTTCAGCACCGACGGAATCGCCGCGCCCAAGTCCCGGCGGGTGCGCCAGGGATAGAGTCGATCATCTTCGTAATAGGCTTCGACGATCTGCGGCTTGGCGCTGCCCTCGAACTCACCGTAGTAGAGCACTGCAGGGTGCGCCGGGTTGGCGTGGTACTGGGTGTTGAGCCCGACATTGCCGACGACATAATCGGGTTGACCGTCGCCGTTGAAATCGGCCGCCGCGATTGAGGTCCACCAGCCCGTGCCCGCGGACGCAAAGCCCGCCTTCGCCGTCCAATCCTCGAAATGTCGGCCCTGCTCATTATGGAAATACTTCACCTGCCCCCATTCCAGGGTGAGGAGCAGATCCGGCCAGCCGTCCCCGTCCACGTCGCTCCAAAGAGCGGAAGTGACCATCCCGACCTCCCGCAGTCCCGGTGCCATCGAGTCGGTCACATCGTCAAACCGTCCGTCACGGTTCATTAACAGCACGCTGCGAGGAGCCAGCGGGTACTCACCGGTTCGCACCCGCCCGCCGACGAAAAGGTCCAGGCGCCCGTCGCGGTTGAAATCGGCCGCAGCCACCGCGCCCGCGTTCACGGGCAGAGCAGGCAAGACACCACTGGGCGCGGGCGCAAATTCCCCACCCTCGCTGCGGCGATACAGGCGGGGTTCGTATTCCGGTGCGCCATACGGAACGACATTTCCGCCGCGGGTCGCCAGAAGGTCATTTCGGCCTGTCCCCTCGGCGTCGAAAAGCAACACCGGGCCGTCGTCAACGGGCGCGGGGCCGGCGGTCGGGCCGGCGGCGAGGGTGTATTTCCCCGCGGTTCCGTACCGCAGGATTCGCAGCGGATCCACGGTCGTCCCGCCAATCACGACGCCGTCCCGGCCGTCATCACCGACCGCCCCCACCGCGATGGCAGGTCCGCGACGATTCAGTCGGTGCGGGAGCAGCCGCTGCAGGTCCGTTTCGGCCAGCACTTCTTCCCGCGAACTCAAGGCCAGCCCAAAGGCTCCAGTCACATCCTCGAACTGTCCGGGCTCCGGCCGGCTCATGATGGCGGGCGCAGCTCCGGACGCGGCCCCTTCGACTCCGCTTCCGCCTTCGCCGAGGCTTCGGCCGACAGGCAGGGCGGGCGGCTCAGTCACGAGGTAGCGCTGATCCACGGCCAGATTGGTGAAGGTCTGCGCGGCGCCGCTCGGCCATAGCACGCTCAGGCGGTCGACCCGTGTGTCCTCGCCCAACCCAAAATGAACGGTGGGGTCGCTGCTGGATTTGTAGCCGCGGGCCAGCCACAACTGGCGCACCTGGATGCCAAAGGCCGACTCCAGGCGCACCAGCGCGCCCACGCCGAAACGGTTCGATTGCGTCCCATGCAGGGCGACGATCACTCGATGGCCCGACTGGCAGTCGTTGCGCAAGACCGTCACCGCCTGCTGGTAATTGGCGTACACGATATCCAGGTCTCCATCCCCATCGAGGTCACCCAGGGCCGCGCCGAAACCGACCCCCACTTGGTTCAGACCCCAGGCCGCGCTGACGTCCTCGAATCGCAGGTCACCCCGATTGCGGTACGCGCGGTGCGCCTCGGCCAGCACGGGGCTGTTGCGCATCGCCCGGACGTAGCCCATGGGCGTGCCGTCGGCAAACGCCCGGGCCAGCAGATCGGCGTTGGTCTGCTCCCGGTTCATCCCGTTGGTCACAAAGAGATCGAGGCGGCCGTCGTTGTCGAGGTCTTCGAACCGCGGTGACCACGTCCAGTCGGTGGCATGGACGCCGGCCAGGATTGCCGCTTCGAGGCATCGCCCGGTGTTGGTGTTCAAGAACAGGGCGCTGCGCTGATATTGCGGCGCCTGATCGGAGCCGGCCGGCGGGTCCTTCAGCTGGGCCCGCGTATCCGCCATCCCCCGTTGATCCTTCTCATGGGTGGTCGCCGCCATGTCGGCCGCGAGAAAATCGATCAGCCCGTCGTTATTCACGTCGCCCAAATCCGATCCCATCGAGGAGAACGGCATATGCGGGACCACGTGATTGACCACGTCGGTGAACGTGCCGTCACGGTTGTTATGGTAAAGTTGGTCCGGCGTGCCGAAGTCGTTGGCAACATAGAGGTCGGGCCAGCCGTCGTTGTCGTAGTCCCACCACGTCGCCGAGTGCCCCTGGGTTTCGCCCCGGATCCCGGCGTGGTCGGTGACATTGGTGAACGTGCCGTCCCGATTGTTGTGGAAAAGGTAATCGCGCTGGCCTCCCGGGTGCTGCACGGGATCGAGCAGGTTCGTCTGGATATAGACGTCGAGCCAGCCGTCCCGATCGTAGTCGCAAAACGACGCCATGACACACGCATCCTCGACATCCAGCCCGTAGGCATGCGCCATCTCCTGGAAGGTCCCGTCGCCTTGATTGATGAAGAGCAAGTTGGGAGCGCCCATCCGGCACAGGTAAATGTCCAGACGCCCGTCGTTGTTCACGTCGACAAATGTCGCTCCTTCGTTCCATTTCCCGATCCCCCCAAACGCGTCCTCCAAGCCGGCCCTCAGCGTGACGTCCTCGAACTTCCAGCCACCGAGGTTGCGAAACAGGCGGCAGGGGCCGGTCTTGGCCACCACAAAGACATCGGGCCGCCCGTCGCCGTCATAATCGCCGATCGCGACGCCGGTGCCGGTCGATCCGAAGGCGAATTGCGGGTAGCGTTCGCCCCACATGGTGGGATCATCGTAGCGGTTTTCGGCGACGATTCCGGTTTCGGCGGGCGAAAGCTCCGTGAACATCGTCGGCCCACGGGGGATGGAACGCGGACCGAACGGTTGACCGACAATCGCGTCGCGCCGGTCCCCGCCCCGCGCGGCCAGGCCGGCGAGAAGGGCCGCAACCGCGACGATCCACCATCCGGGGCGATTTGACCTGCGAAGCTCTTTCATCGGGGCGTGACGCGAACCTGGATCGGTGTTGCCCGGCGACTATCCGTGCGCATCTCCGCGGAGTGTCAAGAAGGTGTTCGTGGGTGATCTCTGGCCGGGGAAGAACTGAGTGGAATCGTCGCCATTGTCATCGCCAACCGCCGCGATCCGGCCCGGCCCATGTCGATATTGTGCTGACCGAGACCGGGAAAATCCTCACCGATGCCGGCGCCAGCATGTATCATGGTTGATCGCTCCCGCATGATCCTTGAAGGTTCCGTGGATTCATCCGCCGCGCCGTCGCGGGCCGGGACACGAGCGGCCTGGAAAGATTCCCGGAATCCGAGCAGCGAACCGCGCAGCCAGCCAATGACGTTCGGAAACCATGAACGCGAACCCGTCAATGACCGGAATGAATCGATTATCAGCGCGGCAGCCGGCCGGCGCCACGGCCCGGGTGCTGCTTTTGCTGACGGCTCTGCTGGCCGGCGGCCTCCCGGCTGCTCCCCTTACGGCTCTGAGGGTTAGCGACAACGGACGGTATTTCGTCGATGGGGCGGGCCAGCCGTTCTTCTGGCAGGGCGACACGGAGTGGGAACTGCTCCACATGTTCTCCGTCGCCGACGCGCGGGCCCTGTTAGAGCAGCGGCGCGCCCAGGGGTTCAATGTCATCCAAGTCATGGTCACCGGCGTCTATCCCGAGATGTCCTAC